>NZ_CAMYEZ010000035.1 GCF_947254915.1 uncultured Porphyromonas sp.
CCCCGACTCCGACGCCACGCCGCCCCTCCGTGAGGAGACCAAAGTAGTCATCCGTCGAGTAGCTGTAGACGTTGGTCGAGTTCTCCCCCTGATAGGTTAGCAGGAACTCCGTCAACTGAAAGTCTCGTGCGCTCCAGTCCTGCGACACCTTACGATTGTCATAAGCGCCATCGCCCATCAGCAAGAGTAGCGGGTGGTAGCTCTCCGCGCCATGCTCAGCCTCGTAGCGACGCTTATAGTCCCACAGCATCAAGCGATAAGCCGTCGCATCGGGCGTACCGCCATTATATTCATCAAAAAGCTCCTGCTGCGTCACCACCTGCACCCGTAGTCCCGAGTGCTCTCGGTGATAACTGGCCAAGCGCTCTGCAGCTGGGCGCAAAGCCTCGGTCGTGATCATCAGATAGTCCGGCACCGTGTCTAGACGCACCCCACCATGAGGAAGCGCCACGACCTGCTCCACAGGGTAAGCGTCCGCAAGGGCAAAGAGCGTGTACTCCACAGGCAACCCAGCCCCATCCGTCACGGCTCCCGTAAAAGTCACAGCTCCACCTTGCTCCGCTATGGGTAAGCTCGCCACCTGCCCCTCGGGCATTCGTCCCCACAGTTGCAGGGCACTCGCAGAGCCTGTCACTCCGATGCGGTGCGATGCGATAGCTCCGGGAGTGGCGGAGTAGTTACGAAAGGTCAACTGTCCCTTCCCTCCATACTGCAAAGCGACTGGTGCCACCAGCGTCAGATAGTCCAGGTAAGCTTGTCGTCCTGCTGGTGCTATCTGTAGTTGTGCTTCCACCCGCTGAGCCTCTGAGGGGAGCTTGGCAGCAAAGCTCTTATTATGATAGATTCCTGCTAGAAAGTCACTAGCAGAGCTATGATCTTCACTTCTCCAGATAATGTCTTTGTACGTTTCACCGCCCAGCTGCACCGTTAGCTCCAGCGACTGATCTTTATCTGGTAGTCCCACATAAGCCACACCTAGCTCGCCCTCGGCAGCAGACACCAGTGGCGATGGCAGTGAGAGTGGCACCGTGAGCGGATGCCCACCGAGTGGCTCGCCAAAGAGCAGACGCCCTGAGGCACGTAGCGAGTGACGATCCTGCTCATAGAGCTCATGCGCCAAGAAGCTTGTCCGCACAGCCGACTCCGTAGCTTGCTGCGCCCCCTGCGACTCAATGCGATGCACTGGCAGATCCGTCCGATCGGTCGCTAGGTAGTACCCCTGATTGCTATAAATGTTTTGCTGATGGCGGAAGGTCTGTCGCGACAGCTCTGGGATCCACTCGGTCACCCCCATAGCGTAAAAGTAAACCACATCATCAGCCACATAAGCGGGGACAGGCGTAAGGTGCAAACTATTATCCTCTAGCACTTCGCTCAGCATCGCCCCACCACGTCCGAAGAGACGTACCTCGGCAGGGTTCGCAATGCCTGCCTCTCGTAGTGCCGCAAAGGTGACCTTGTACACTCCCGTGCGAGTCACCGAGAGACGCGCCCAGTGCCCCTCACTGAGTGGCGAGCTGGCGGAGGATTGAGCAGTCAGCCCCAGCCCCCCTGCTAGCAGTATGACCAGCAGCAGGCTCAGAGGACTGTATATATAATGTAGGAGTCTATGTCTCATAAGTAATCTAATAACGTGGCTACAGCCACTTATAGTATATCCATCACTATGACCGATGACGCAAATATACCACAATCTTCCCTTTTGAGACTGTTGACTTCTGCAACAGTCTCCTTTAGCTTACCTAGTTAATAGTCCTAGACATCTCCAATCTTACGAATAGCCCCTTGCTCATGTCTAGTCGGAGTAAGTCTGCGACCGTCCTAACCGCAAAATTAGAGAGGCATCTCAACTCATCCGTTGAGATACCTCTCTTCATTAGTCTGAGCTAGCGACTCTATTACTTGACGCTGGCAGAGAGCGTACGACGCTCACGAATGCGAGCAGCTTTACCACGGAGGTTGCGCAGATAGTAGAGCTTAGCGCGACGTACCTTACCGTGACGCTCTACGTGGATCTCCTCAATAAAGGGGCTGTTGTAGGGAAAGATACGCTCTACACCTACACCGTCAGAGATCTTGCGTACGGTGAAGCGACGCTGGTCACCATGACCGCTGATGCGGATGACCGTACCGCGAAACTTCTGAATACGCTCCTTGTTACCCTCCTTAATACGGTAGTCCACGACAATCGTGTCACCTGGGGCAAACTTAGGTAGCTGCTTGCCACTCTTGAAGTCTTCTTCGACTAGCTTGATAAAGTCCATAATAATGTGCTGTTACTTTTTTGATTAGCTATGAGCTAAACGCAATATACACAGGCGACTTGTGAGCCCCTTGCTCTAAGCCTAGAATGCTCTTCCTGCCAGAGATTACGCAAAGCTGACGACAAAGGTACAAAAAACTTGCTAATGGACAACCCCCACCTCAGACTCGGCATAATATAAAAGTGAGCTCATTTCAGCCCCATCAAAGGAAATCGCCATTCCCTCGGTGAAGACTTTTGAATCTCCAGCGAGGAGACGAAAAATTCTTCGGAACTTTCATTTCTTTCTTCCGAAGTTTCATTTCATTCTTCCGAAGTTTTATTTCCCAGCTCCGTGGAGAATTTTCGTTTCCCAGTGAGAGACTTGCGATTTCCTCGGAAGGAAAGAGATTAGAAGGTAGAAATCGGGGGTGGTGGAGCGATCGGAAGTATCGGAGCAATCGGATATGTATAATCCTAACGTCTAACCTCTACTCTTCCTCCTCTATAAACTTGAGGTAGTTGCTGAGCGTACGCTCGGCTTGCCCCACGTCTTGCGGGGCGTAAAAGTGCGCATCGCTAAGTTCGTCGGGCAGGTACTGCTGTCGTGTATAGTGCTTGGGGAAGTCGTGCGGATAGTGGTAGTCGACACCGTAGCCGAGGTCAGACATTAGCTTCGTAGGTGCATTGCGCAGATGGAGCGGAACTGGCAGATTGCCCGTCTCACGCACTTTAGCGAGGGCCGCATCAATAGCGAGGTAGGCCGAGTTGCTCTTCGGTGAACCAGCCAGGTAGACAACCGCCTCGGCAAGCGGTATGCGTCCCTCGGGCCATCCGATGAAGTCCACCGCATCGGCAGCTGCCTGCGCTACGACCAGCGCCTGTGGGTTGGCCAGGCCTATATCTTCGGCAGCTGAGATGACCACACGGCGCGCTATGAAGCGTGGCTCCTCGCCCCCCTCGATGAGGCGAGCCATCCAGTAGAGCGCTGCATCGGGGTCGCTGCCACGTATGCTCTTGATGAAGGCCGAGGCGATGTCGTAGTGCAACTCCCCATCACGGTCGAAGGCTGCGGGCTGTTGACGAGCTACGCTAGCAATCGCCTCGCCCGTCAATCGTACGGTCGTCTCGTCGGGGTGCTGCTCGAGAGCCATTGAGAGGGTCATCTCGAGGAGGTTGAGCAGCTTGCGCGCATCACCACCAGCCAGATGAATAAGCATCTCACGGTCGGCACCCTCTAGGGAAACGGTGTAGCGAGAGAAGAGCGGATCGGTAGCGAAGACACGGTCGATGAGTTGGGAAAGGTCGCTATGCTCCAAGGGCTTGAGAACGAAGACCTGACAGCGTGAGAGGAGCGGGCGGATCACTTGAAAGGAGGGGTTCTCCGTCGTAGCACCGATCAGCGTGACCACCCCCTGCTCGACGGCTGCCAGTAGGGAGTCCTGCTGGGACTTGGAGAAGCGGTGTATCTCGTCAATGAATAGTATCGGTCGCCCCTGATGCTGAGAGAAGAGACCCGCCTGCGCATCCTTTGCCTCCTGCAGGGTCTTGCGCACATCGGCTACGCCTGAGCCGACCGCCGAGAGACTATAGCAACGACACTGCATCAACTGCGAGAGAAGCTGTGCGAGGGTTGTCTTGCCGACCCCAGGTGGTCCCCATAGGATCATTGAGGGTATGTGCCCCCGCTCGAGCATCACACGTAGCGGGGCATTCGCACCGACGAGGTGAGACTGTCCGACATACTCTTCGAGCGTCTTAGGACGCATACGCTCCGCTAGCGGTATCTGCTCTACTGACATATAGTGCAAAGATACGAATTTAGAGGTTAGAGATTAGAGGCTAGAGATTGAAGATCGGAGCTATCGGAACGATCGGAACTATCAGAGCCATCGGATACGTGTAACCCGAAATTATAACCTCTCACCTCTAATCTCTAACTTCTAGCCTCTAACCTCTAAATTTATATCTTTGCAATAAGGGCAGTAGACCTAGTGCTGAGCCTTCTGCCCGTTGTGTAGCATATCAAACTCAAAAACATTCTAGCATCATGGCTTTAAAGAACTGTACTAAGTGTGGCGCCTCAGTCCCAGGAGGCTCGGCGACCTGCCCACAGTGTGGCAACCCTATGGGTCAAAAGGAGAACAAATCGAAGCAGAAGATGTGGACTGCCATCATCGCAGCAGCCGTTGTTGTCGTGGGGGTGTGTTGCATCCTCCTCTTTATACTGCCCAAGGGGTGCGCAAAGAAGGCGCCCTCAGTCAATTTGGATCCAACAAGCGGGCAAAGCGATACGACAGAAGTGGAGAGCATAGACGAGAACTTTGTCCAGCTAACCCCTGAGTTCATTGAAGCAATCCAGAAGTATGACCAGCTCAGCCTCTTTAGCGAGGGGTATGCGGCTGTCTGTAAGAATGGCAAGTGGGGCTACATCGACAAGGCGGGCCAGGAGGTGATCCCATGCAAGTATGATTGGGCCAATACCTTCCATGAGGGACTAGCCTCTGTGCGGTTTTCTTATGACTCAGGCTATGGCTTCATCGATACCACGGGGCGTGAGGTGATCCGACATCGTCGAGAGATAGCGGTGCCAGGCGATTTTTCTGAAGGGCTAGTAGTTGTCAAGAACGAGGGTAATGATCATTTTTTCGTCCTGGACAAGGAGGGACGTAAAGTTTTCCAAGGGAGTTATGGCAAAGGTTCCTATGCCCCCTATAGTAGCTTCGGTATGATGCCTTATGCCGCACCAATTTATATCGAGAAGTTCATTGATGGTAAGCTCTACATCCCCAAGGGGGAGTCAGGATACAACGTTTATGACACTAAGGGCAACAAGGTTAAAGAAGTGAGTGACAGCGAGATGGAGCAGATCACAAAGCGCGCCACCGCTGGCCAAGCTCAGACCTTCACACACACGCTCTACACAGATAAGATGTACGGCGGGATGGGTGAGATAGTACTCTGGGGCGTGAAAGATGCCAACGGCAAGATAATCGTTCCTGCAGAGTACGATAAGGCTAGTATCTATTTCGAACCGGAAAAAATAGACCTCACTAATGGCGTGATCCCTGTAGTCTTAATAGAGTATAGCGGGATTAGCTATATGGGTGAATGGCTGGGCATCTGCCCTGATGATGGCAGTGTAGAGCATTACGGCTATGTGGATCTAAAGGGGAATGACACCTTCCCTAAGGGACTCAAGGAGCGGTGCGCAAAGTCTAGGCTGAAAGCTATCGAGCGCTACAAAGCTGAAGAAGAATAGGACTTGTAACGTATAGCCTACACATAGAGGACTCCTCTAGATACGCAAGCAGCCCCCTCACTACGCAGTGCTAGTGAGGGGGCTGTCATACATTTGTCTTGTATAGTTGCTCTGCTTGACTGTTTTTGATTACCTTTGAGTACGCTTTTGCTATACTGCTTGAACCTATTCAAGCCATCTCACTTACTAATCCACGTCACGATATGACTACGACTAACGAACCTCTCCTCTTAGCTCCCGAGGAAGACTCACCAGGCGCTCCTCGAGACGAGCAACGCATCATCATATACAACAGCGAGGACGGGCGAGCTAAGGTCACGCTCTACGCCCGAGATGGTAGCGTCTGGATGAATCAAAGCCAGCTCGCAGAGCTTTTTGACACCTCTGTCCCTAACATCAGCATGCATATATCAAACATACTGAAAGATAGAGAGTTGGTGCGTGATTCAGTTATTAAGGAGTACTTAACAACTGCCACAGACGACAAGCAATACCGCGTCACCTTTTACTCCTTAGAGATGATTCTCGCCATAGGCTTTAGGGTGCGTAGTAAGCGTGGTGTACAATTTAGACAGTGGGCCACTCGCAACCTGAGGGAGTATATGATCAAGGGGTTTGTCATCGACGATGAGCGGTTGAAAAATCCAGACGGCAGACCAGACTACTTTGATGAACTCTTAGAGCGTATCCGAGAGATACGTGCGAGCGAAAAGCGTTTTTACCAGAAAGTGCGTGATCTCTTAGCTCTAAGTAGCGACTACGACGCTAATGACAAGAATACGCAGATGTTTTTTGCAGAGACACAGAACAAGCTGATCTATGCTGTGACCCATAAGACAGCTCCTGAGCTGATACTCTCACGAGCCGATGCGAGCAAGCCGAATATGGCTCTGACCTCTTGGCAGGGAAGCGTCGTGAGAAAGCAGGATATCATGATTGCTAAAAACTATCTAGATAAGGAGGAGATCGATCTACTCAATCGACTCACAATCCTCTTCTTGGACTCTGCAGAGCTTCGGGTCAAAGAGCGTAAAGATCTTACGCTTAGCTACTGGCGAAACAATGTCAATGCTTTGCTACAGTTTCAAGGCAAGGAGCTACTGCAAGGTAAGGGTGCCGTCTCTCGCAAGCAGATGGTGGAGCGAGTTAAAGCTGTCTATGCAGAGTTTGATCAGCGTCGTAAGCGAGAGTGTATTCGTGAAGAAGAATTGGAGGAGATACGAGCCTTAAAACAGTTAGAGGAGTCTGTATTAGAGCGAACGGACGAGCGGAAGACGAGGTAGTCAAGGGTAGCGACACCTTCCCTAAGGGACTCAAGGAGCGGTACGCAAAGTCTAGGCTGAGAGCCCTAGAGCGCTACAAAGCTGAAAAATAGGACTTGTAACCTATAGTACACCTACACACAGAGGGCTCAATCGCTGAGTAGTAGCGGTTGAGCCCTCTGCTTTGTGTGTCCTACAGATTTAGGCTAAGCGTTGTGTCGCTCTTCTCTGTGAGCTGTTGAGCCGTGTCTAGGCTAAAGACCGATCCTGAGCACACTAGAGTGCAGCCTTGATGGTCATCTATATTACCTTTGCATTGTTTATCTACTAGAGGTTCGCAAAGTGATGATAAACATCTCCCCTAAAAAAGAGTATCTTTGCAGTAGTAGAGACTACGGTCTCATAGACTCAATCAACATACTACGAAGATGACACAGATAGCTAGATGGTTTACAGCACTCACCCTGACGCTCTTACTGGCAGGGTGTGGCGTCGTGCCAATCACAGGACGACAGCAACTCAACCTCGTGTCGGACGCTGAGATCTCGGCGGCCAGCGCACAACAATATAGTCAGTTTATCCGCAAAGCGACGGTGGACAACAACTCGCCCCAGGGGCAGCAGACGCTCCGTGTGGCACGACGCATAGCGCAGGCTACGGACAACTATCTGCGCAACAATGGCTACGACCAGATAGCGCAGGCGACACAGTGGGAGTTTAACTTCGTCCGTGATCGTCAGGTCAACGCTTTCTGTATGCCTGGTGGCAAGATCGTCGTCTACAGTGGTTTGCTCCAGGCGACGCGCCCTACGGATGACGAGCTGGCTGCGGTCATAGCGCACGAGGTCTCTCACGCTGTGGCTAAGCATGCCAACGAGCGCATTAGCCGTGAGATGCTTACGCAGCTTGGCGGACAACTCTTGACAGGAATGGTCGGAGCAAAGAGTGCGGCTCTCGGGGGCATCCTCCAGCAGGTTTATCCGATCGGCTCGCAGCTCTTGGTCTCCCTACCCTATGGACGCAAGCAGGAGTACGAGGCTGACAAGATTGGCATGGTCTTCATGGCAATGGCGGGCTACGACCCTGCGGCCGCTGTGACGCTCTGGCAAAAGATGGCTCAGCAAGGGCAGAAGACACCCGAGTTCCTCAGCACCCACCCAAGCGATCAGAACCGCATCCGTGCCATTCAGGAGTTCCTCCCCGAGGCACGACAGTACTATAGTGGTCCTGGGGTTATGTCGCAAGGGCCTAAGGTACAGCTCAAGTCGCTCCACAAGAAGGGTAACAGTCAAGCGACTAGCCAGCTAAGAGACAGTGGTAGCTCTTCGTCTGCTAAGCAGCAGGACGGGGGAGGCTTTCACTATGAGCCTGTAAGTCGCTAATGAGCATGTGGGAGCGAGGCTTCGTCCACTACTATTACGGTACAGGCAAGGGGAAGAGCACCGCAGCCATGGGGCTGGCGATACGCACGCTGGGGCACGGCGGGCGGGTCTACATTGGGCAGTTTATCAAGACGATGAGCTACGGCGATGTGCTCTTTCTGGAGCAACATACGAAGCGTGAGGAGTGTGCCGTCGAACTATACGGATCAATGTACGGCGGGACGGGCTGCCTGATAGACCATGCGGCTAGTCCTCTGGACGTGCAGGCTGCCGAGCAGGGGCTGGTACGGGCCATCGAGCAGATGTGCTCGGGGCAGTACGACTTAGTCATTTGGGATGAGGTCTCGATGGCTGTCGGCTTGGGCTTGCTCAGAATCGAGGCGCTCATCGATGCTATAAAAAAACGCCCCAATGAGTGCGAACTGGTACTCACGGGACGACAATACTGTGAAGAGCTGCTGCCATATTGCCAGCTTGTCACTAACTTTGCAGAGGTCAAGCACTATTACCACGAGGGAGTCCTCTCTCGTACTGGGATTGAGCATTGATCCGTTTAGCTTTTAATGCATATGATACGTATCACACAATACATCTTACCGCTGCTCCTCGGGCTCTCGTTGCTCTCCTGCAATAAGGAGCAGCAGAGCCAAGAGACGGCTCAGGGAGAAGAGGAGACTCCCCGCATGGCTACCCCCTTTGAGGCGGATAGCGCTTACAATTTTGTCGCCAAGCAGGTCGCTTTCGGGCCACGCATACCAGGTTCTGAGGGGCATACCGCTTGTCTCGCCTGGATGAAAGAGCGACTGACGCAGTATGGCGCCACGGTCGTGGAGCAGAGCTTCGAAGCAACGGCGCATGACGGGACAAAGCTCCCGCTGACCAATCTGATTGCTTCGTACAACCCCGAAGCCTCGCAGCGAATCCTCCTGATGGCGCACTGGGATACACGTCCCTGGGCCGACAAAGATCCGAACCCCGCTAACCATACGCAGCCGATCCTCGGTGCTGACGATGGAGGTAGCGGTGTAGGCGTCCTGCTTGAAGTGGCTCGGCTACTGGGCAGCGTCGCAGCGCCTCAGACGATCGGGGTGGACATCGTGCTCTTTGACGGAGAGGACTACGGCTCCTACTCCAACGAGGAGAGTTGGTGCCTAGGCTCTACGCACTGGAGCAAGAACCCGCACGTGACTGGCTACCAAGCGATGGGTGGCATCCTGCTAGACATGGTCGGAGGGCGCGATGCGACCTTCTACTGGGAGTACTTCTCCAAGAGCTACGCACCGCAGCTTCTTACGAAGGTGTGGAGCAAAGCTGCGGAACTAGGCTACGGATCGCTCTTTCACCAAGCGGACGGCGGAGGCTTGACCGACGACCATGTGCCAGTCATTCGCAATCTCGGCATCCCCTGCATTGACATTGTCAACTATGATCCGCAGAGCGAAGAGGGCTTTGCCCCCTATTGGCACACACTACAAGACAACATGAGCAATATCTCGGCGGAGACGCTAGGTACTGTCGGACATATCGTCATGGCAGTGCTCAAGGATCTAGACGCTCAACATTGATTAGCTTCCTAAACTTATGACTATAGACGAACGGCAAGAGGAACTTATCTCACAGTTTGAACTGGTGGACGACTGGATGGATCGCTACCAAATGATCATCGATCTGGGCGATCAGCTGGAGCCTGTCGAGGACTCGGAGCATACGACCGAAAACCTCATCGACGGCTGTCAGAGCCGTGTGTGGATCATCATATCACCACAGGAAGACGGCACGCTACACCTCAAGGCTGACAGCGATGCGCTCATCACCAAGGGCATTGCCGCCATGCTCCTCTACTGCTACAATGACCAGCCCGCACAGGCTATCGTAGAGACGCCTCTCTACTTCATTGACCGACTGGGACTCCAGTCACACCTCTCACCGACACGGAGCAACGGGCTTCAGTCGATGTACGAGACGATCAGACGACGTGCTCAGGAGTTTCTGAGCCACTAAGAGATAGATTATGACCCCTTTTAGACAGATTGATGTAGCCGACCGCTCCACAGTCTTTCCTTATATATATTATGGTGCAGAGCCGATCTGCGATATCTCCTTTGCCAATCTTTATGGCTGGGCGGTACAGTACGAGACCTCGTGGGCGATCGGTGGCACACAGACACTGGTGATCCGCTTTCGCTCACCACGCCGAGACCACCCCGTCTACCTCTGCCCCTTCTGTCGTGATGACAACTCCTGGACAATGACCATCAAGGAGCTCATGGAGATCTCCGAGCAGGAGGCTTATCCACTCGTCTTCATGGGCGTTACGCCAGGCTGCAAGGAGCGACTGGAGAAGCTCTTTCCCGAGGAGTTCGTCCATATCCAGGACGACGACTACATCGACTACGTCTATCTCAGGGAAAAGCTCGCACGACTCAATGGCAAGAAGCTTCAGTCGAAGCGCAATCACATCAACCGCTTCGAAGCTTCCTACCCTGACTACCGCTACCTGCCCATCACCACGGACGACCTAGAGCGTGTGGCGCACTTTGCCGATGAGTGGCTAGCACATGCCGAGGCAACGGGCGAGCCCGACCCCAGTCTGCATACAGAGCGCAAGGTCATCCAGCGACTCCTCGACAACTATGAGGCGCTGGAGATGCGTGGCGGGATGATCGAGATCGGAGGCGAGATCGTTGCCTTTACACTGGGGTCACCCATCACGGAGGACACCTTCGATGTGCATATCGAGAAGGCGCGCACCGACATTGACGGCGCCTATACGATTATCAACCGTGAGTTCGCCCGTAGCATCCCCGAGCAGTACACCTATGTCAATAGGGAGGAAGACCTCGGCCTGCCTGGCTTGCGTCAGGCGAAAGAGTCTTATCGCCCTGAGGTACGCCTCGTCAAGCACACCTGCGTGTGGCGTCGTCCCGACTGGGCTGGCGAACTGGAGTCCTAAGCATGAGACCGAAGGCAGAGACGCAGCGACTCTACGAAGAGATCTGGCGCACCACCTTTGGGGATAGCGACGACTTCATCGCGCTCTACAGTCGTACCACCTTTGACCCTCGTCGCACCCATCTGCTCACGACGCTAGACCAGAGCCGTGCGCTCAGTCATGTGCAGTACCTCCCCTACCTGATGCGCTACCGTGACCAATGGTGGCGCGCTGGCTACATCTCGGGCGCAGCCACCGCAAGCGACCAGCGAGGCAAAGGGCTCGTGCAGCACCTCATGCGAGCGAGCCACCTGCAAATGTGGCGGGAGGGATGTCTCTGCGCCTTCCTCATACCAGCCGAAGAGTGGCTCTATCACTTCTACCGCAAGATGGGCTACGCCACGCTCTATGGTAAGCGCCTTACTCCTACACTAGAAGGGAAGCCCACCGACCGACCCTCTGGCGAAGCTTGGCAACAATACCGCCACTGGCAAGCAGCCCTTGCCGAGCACTACCCTACCGTCACGCATAGCTACCATCAGTGGCGCACGCTCCTAGCGAGCTTAGCACTCGAGGATGGTGGCATAGGCACCATCGGAGAGACAACCTACTATTATTATAGAGATGCCGAGGGAAAAAGGCAAAGCGTCCTCGCTATCTCCTCTGCAAAGAAACCAGCCGACAAACCTTTTGACCTAAAAGCGCCCTTCGGTATGCTGCGTCCCCTGCGCATTGCTGAATTGCTGGGCTGGGCTATCAAGCTAAGCCTGCTGAAAGTGGATCAGCTCGCTCCCGCAGCGCTCTATGTAGATCCAGAGCGCATCGTCTTTGACCTACTAGACGAACAGATCCCGACGAATAGTGGTCGCTACTGTCTCTTGCGCCAGTGTCGCCAGCTCCTCTTCGCACCACGTCCTAGCGGTCGGCTCGTCAATCCGCTTACGCCCGACCAACTCCTCGCAGCGCACCCCATCCTCCAGCATACGTTGGTCTACGCCATGATGGAGTGACTTTGCTAATGCCTAGTGAATAGATGGTGCAAAGGTAACAAGAGAAACAAGAAAGATAGAACTCTAGTGCGCTCAACGTCTGCCTATAATCTGCAAACGTCTCAGCAAGCCCTAGAGAAGAGCCTTAACCCAGAGCAATAGAAAAAAAGTTCAAACCGATAGACCGCAAAGATGGTAGCTCTATACGAACGTCCGTATAGCTAGGCTCTTTAGCGAGTAATCTTCTGAGCGCTATTTTGTAGCTGTCCCGCAGACTGTCGCACTGTAGATGGGTTGGTCTGGGACGAATTGGTGCGGAGAGGCGAGCCACTCCCAGTGCCGAGTGGTTGCGTCTGAGGCTTACCCTGCTTGTCGTCTTGACCTTGCTCCTTATCCTTGGGCGGAGCGCCTATCTCGATCTCCTCGCCACGCGCTCGTGCCTCTCGCTCCTCGGCACGTGAGGGGAGCCCCATAATCTTACGCTCACGATCCGTCGGGTTCCAACGCTTGCCGTAGCGCTCCCGCATACGCTGCGCGTACTCGACGTTGAGGTCTCGCTTTTGATTAGTTGCGTTAGCACGGTTGCCATCACCCTCCGCAGGCTTATCACCCTCTAGATCTTTCGGGCGTTGCTCTGCTAGAGGCGTACCATCGTATGCCCACTTCTGCTCTGTGGCAAAGCGCGCCTGTACACTTACCGACTGAGGTAGATAGCGCACAGGCTCAGGAGACGTCGCTGGGTAGACTCCCCCATCCCAAGAGCCATTGCCATTTAGATCTACGTAGAGCTTGAGGAAGTAAGTTCCCGGAGCCAACTCCTTAAAGGCAACCAAGCCCGCACTGTCAGGTTGAGCAGTCGCCAGAATCTCCTCCTTACTGCTGAGGAGGTGGACATAGATCGGATGCTCCGTAGGGTATCCCGTGAGCGTGATCGCTAGAGAGCCCAGTTCAGTCGCAGAGGCTATCTTAAGATCCTTCTCGGCCGAAGCACTAGTTCCTCCATAGAGCCCCGTGATGGCAGCCGTATCCACCGTGAGTCGGTAGGTGGTGCCGGGCTCTTTGGCAAAGTCAACCAACCAGCGGCAGCGTCGCACGCTATCGGGCAACAACTGGCAAGGTATCGGCTGCGGTACCGAATCAACCAACTTAGCGAGCTGCACTCGCGTCGTGTCAATGGCTAGAATCGGCACATCATAGCTAATCCAAAGGGAGTCTCGTGTCGTCTCTTTATGAATGTCTTCGTGCGAAAGAATCGTGACAGCTCTGAGTTCGCGCTTTGTCTCTGCTAGAGCAGTGGTATCACTAGCGTGACTGAGACTATTGGGAGCTGCATCGGGAGCTTTTACATCAGGTTGCTTCTTTGGCTTAGCTTTAGCCTTTGTCGCTTGCGCTCTAGGAGCGTGTAGCGTCATCGTGTCAAGCTTATTGATCGGACTACCGATCGAGTCAGTCGTAGGATAGGCAAATGCCACCACGACAGAGTCTCTCGCCAATGAGTCGTGAGGCGAGAGCCAGTAGGTGAGACTCTTGCGATCGGTCGAGAGGTCGGGGTAGTAGCTTGAGGACTTCGTCAGGTAGTCTGGCGAGAGGATCTGGATCTGCGGTAGCGTGTCAAGAGGCTCCGTAAAGGTCGCCATGAGCGACATCGAGTCTCGTCGCACCAGTCGCTCGAGGCGGACAATATGCGTCTTCGGACGGGTAAGTAGGAGGAGCAGGTCGTTCGGTAGATAAACGTAAGGCGACACACTATCGGTGGCTATAGCAGTCGTATCGGTCTCACTCTTAGGAGCTTGCTTCGTAGCGATCAAACTATCGGCACGCATCCCAACCGAATCCGCCACATTAGCGAGCGAATCCACCTTCGTCTGCTTCGCTGGGGTGAGCGCCGAGCGGTGCACCACCTCGGTACGGAAGCTATCGGGCGTGATAGCAAAGCTCTCATTCGGTGCGTTGTAGCTATAGCTACGATCCATATCTACGAGTGCGATAGCGTAATAGATACCATCTCGGACATTCTGCAGAGTAAAGTGTCCCTTGTCGTCCGTATAGGTCATACGAGTCATCGGCCGGTCTAGCGAGTCCGTAGGAAGTGGCGTATCATAGACACCCGCTAGGATATGAGGGACTGGCTGTAGCGTATAGGCGTCGAGCACTTGCCCCGATACCTGCATCGTGTCTAGGTAGTCGCCCGTACTGAAGGCGTAGACATACTGCTCAATGTAGTTGCCCTCGTTGTAATCCTTGATAGCACGATTAAAGTTGATCGTGTAGGTCGTGTTTGCGATCAGACTATCTTGATAAGTGACGATCAGTTGCTTCTGATTGACCAAAGCCTTCGGTGGAATGCGCTGTGGTGGCGAATAGATTATCTTGTCCTCACCTCGCTCCAGCTGGATAAACTCATCGAAGGTGATGCGCACACGATGCGTCGAAACGTTTGTACTCCCCATCTCAGGCGTACAGCGCACGACCCGAGGCGGGGTCATATCGTAGGGACCACCCTCTGGCGAAGATTGCTTGGCACACCCCGCAGCACCTAGGATTAGGAGCAGGAAGGTGACTAAGAGCGTGGAGAAGTGCTGGTGCGAGTGAAGCATGTGCGGTAGTGGCTGTATTGTTAAAAGGTTCCCTCACGGAGAAGCTGCGGCTCCGCACCCGTACAGTCGAGGATCGCGCTATGACCGCCCGGAGCCACACCGCCATCAATGATCAGATCTACCTGATGCCCGTAGTACTCCTCGATGAGCTCGGGATCAGTCAGGTAGTTCGTGTCATACCCCTCAGGCAGATCAGGCAGTGAGCCCGTCAGGAGCGGAGCCTCTAGCTCCTCCAGTATGATCCGCGTCACAGGGTGCTTGCAGAGCTGTACGCCCACCTCCTTGCGCTGACGAAAGGGCGCCGGCAACGTCGTCGTCGGAGGCAATATATAGGTAGCTGGCTCGTACTCGCCCGACTTCATCAGGGCAAAAGTTTCATCCCCCAGCTTAGCATATTGCGCCACCTCGCCAAGGTCTTGGCACATGATCGCCAACGTGTGGCGCTTGCTGTCCACCCCTTTGATCTGGCACACCTGCTCCACGGCACGCTTCTTCAGTGCCGAGCAACCGAGCGCATAGCCTACTCCCGTAGGATAGATGATCACTCCCCCACTCTCCAGGCATTCGACCACCTCACGCACTACTGCGTAGTCAGGCGTATCAGCGTAGATCTTCGTCAGCATATAGTATTAGAGCGCATAGAGGTAAGCGATCTCCTCAGCCCAGAGCTCAGGCACAGGCGTCTCTAGGACAATCGGGATATTGTCTAGGTGCGGGTCGTCCATCAGCATTTTGAATAGCTCCGTACCCATAAAGCCCTTGCCGATAGACTCATGCCGATCCACACGCGTGCCCAAGTCCTTCTTACTGTCATTCAGATGGATCGCACAGAGCTTGTCGTAGCCGACGATGTCATCGAAGGCTTGCCACATAGCCGTGTAGCCATCAGCCGTACGTATCTCATAGCCAGCCGCCAGCGTATGCGCCGTGTCGATGCAGACGCCCACACGGCTAGCATCATCAACGTGCGAGATGATGTAAGCGAGCTGCTCGAAAGTATAACCCACGTTGGTTCCTTGACCCGCCACATTCTCCAGCACCAGCTTGACACCCTCCGACTCAGCTAGGACGGCATTCATCTCAGCAGCAATGTACTCCATGCACTGCTCCTCGGAGATCTCCTTGAGGTGGCTCCCTGGGTGGAAGTTGAGCAAGCTCAGCCCCAGTTGCTCGCAGCGGTGCATCTCGTCGATCATAGCCTGGCGACTGCGCAGACGCTTGGCAGCGTCCGCATTACCTATGTTATATAGGTAGCTCGCATGGGGCAGGATATGCTCCCGTCGGATGCCCACCTCGTCACAGTTTGCGATGAAAGTGTCAATCTGCTCCTTGGTATAAGGCTTAGCCTGCCACTGGCGCTGATTCTTGAGAAAGAAAGCGAAGGCACGTGCGCCCAGCTCGCCAGCACGCAG
>NZ_CAMYEZ010000036.1 GCF_947254915.1 uncultured Porphyromonas sp.
CTTCCGAAGTTTCATTTCATTCTTCCGAAGTTTTATTTCGGCCCTCCGTGGGGAATTTTCGTTTCCTCGTGAGCTTTTTGGGGAGAGCTCCGTGGGGATCATACGGTGTACATCAATTGGCCCAGATGCCTAACCAACGAAATCGTCTCTAAATCGGGTGGTGCAGTGAGTCTGAGCGACCTATAACGGAAGAGAGGTGGCGACCTATCGGTCACCACCTCCCTTATTTGTTGCTTGCTCGTCTGGCTAGCACTTATCTAGGAGTCTCCTAGCCTAGCCTTATGACGGCAAGATATAGTTGTCGTTGCAGTCGATTACTTGATATCGATGATAGCGACGCGGTTCCACTCGTTTGTAGCGAATGGCTGTACGGTATCACCCTTGTAGTCGATGACGATGTTGTCTGCGCTGACACCATAGTTGTCTATGAGAGCCTTCTTGACAGCCTCGGCACGACGCTGAGAGAGAGACATATTGATCTTAGCATTACCAGTCTGCTCGTCTGCATAGCCTACGATGTAGATCTTGCCACCGTTTGCCTTGGCAGCCTCAGCAGAGTTGTAGACGTTGATCATCTGGTTCTTGTCGATCTTAGCGCTACCAATACGGAAGGCTACGACATTCTCAATGACAGCTGAAGCCTTAGCAGGAGCAGCCTCTGGGCACTCAGGGCAAGATACAGGACGCTTGCTGAGCTCAGCATTCTGAGCACGCAGTGAGCTGATCTGACCATTGAGGTCGTTGACGAGGTCGTAGTCCATAGGAGTAACTGGCTGGAACTCTACCTTGCCAAGCTTGAAGGTCAAACCTGCAGATGCAAGAGCTGTGACATCAGCTGGCTGATGAACGGTATAGGTGCCCTGGAAGTTGTTCTTAGAGACCATCATCTGACCCTCGAGGTTGAGATCGACACGCTTGCCTAGACGGAACTTGAGAGCGAGACCACCGTTGAGGAGACCGCTGATGTCATTCTTCGTACCAAGCTTGTCACCACTCTTGTCGTCAGCAGAGTAGAACTTCATATGACCACCTAGACCAACGAAGGGAACGAGGTGGAAGATGCGGTTCTCTCTGTATGGAGCGAAGTAGTTGACTAGGTCAAACATAAACTCTAGTGAAGCAGCACCGAAGACGTTCTGATAGCGAACGAGATCGTTAGCTGGCTTCTCAAAGCTATACACATTCCAAGCGTAGCCACGTAGACGAGTAGCAAAGTAAGGAGAGTGCCAACGTCCGAACGAAAGGCTGGCGATGGGAGATATACGGTTTACAAACTCAGCCTCACCATTAGCCTTATTACCAAAAGGTAGCATAGCAGCACCTCCGTGTAGCTCGATGAACCAGTGAGCAGCTGGATCTTGCTCAAACTCCGTCTTGTATGCGGGGCGGTTGTCAACCTGTGAAGCCTCCTGAGCCTGAGCTACGAAAGCTGTTAGGGCAACAACGAGTGATAGCATAAATACTTTTGCTTTCATATTTCTAGTGTGTTTAATTCGTAGATTGATGATTTAGTGAGCTACACAACTTACTTAGAGCGGATGATGACGACACGGTTCCAAGCCTTCGTATCAAACAGCTTGTCTGTAGCGCCCTCCCACTGAGTCGTGATCATATCAGCAGATACACCGAAGTCGTTGATAAGCGCTTTCGTCACAGCCTTAGCACGACGCTCAGATAGACCTAGGTTGTACTGAGCATTACCCGTTGTATCGGTGTAACCGATGACTAGGATAGGCGTGTTGTGAGCCTTGACATACTCGCTAACGTTGTAGAGCGTGATCATCTGGTTCTTGTCAATGCGTGAGCTGTCAAACTTGAAGAGGATCGTCTTGTCAGACATAACCTCTGTCGTAGTAGTCTGTGCTTTCACCTCGGGGCACTCAGGGCAAGAAACTGGACGTTTGCTGAGCTCAGCATTCTCTGCGCGGAGTGAGCTGATCTGGCTGTTGAGGTCGTTGATCAGGTTGTAGTCCATAGGAACAACCTCTGTCCACTCGACACCACCCATGCGGAAGTTAAGACCAGCCGTGAGGGCTCCGTAGAGACCGTTGTAGGCATAAGGATTCCAGGCCTTAGCCTTAGGACAGCGACTGTAGTCAAAGTTGAAGTTGTTGTAGATAGCCTTACCCTCGATAACGAGATCAGCGCGACGACCTAGACGGAACTGGAGCTGTAGACCAGCGTCAATAGCTGCTGTGTGATGTAGATCCTCAAAAGCCTTGTTGAACTTCATGTTGTAGCCCACACCTGCAAATGGGATGATGTGGAAGACACGCTTAGCATTGTAGCGGCTGAAGTGATTGACGATGTCAAACATAAAGTCGTAGTGAGCGCCTACGAAGCTCGTCTCGTAGTTCTTGAGCTCGTCACCCACCTTATAATAAGTGTGAGCCTGAGCGCCAACTAGGTTAAGGCGCGTAGCAAAAGAAGGAGTGTGGTACTTGCCTAGAGAGAGAGAGTAAGACATCTGGAGGCGATCCATAAAGGGCTTCGCATCGTTGCAACATAGGAATTGCGTTCCTACACCACCCTGTAGCGTGAGGAACCAATGGTCTGCTGCTGTGCCACGCTCAAAGGTTGTCTTGTAGACAGGCTTTGTGCCAGCTTGAGGTGCTGCAGTCTCCTGAGCACTCAGCGTTAGAGTAGTAACTCCCAACAAGAGGGAGGTCAGAAAGAACTTTACTTTCATAATATACTTTGTCTTGTTACTGGTTTGTTTCTGATTAGTTAGTTTAGTGTGTCTTAGGAACGCTTCGCACCCGAAGATCGGTATGCTAAGGCACGCAATACATTGCAAAAGTAGTATTATTTATTGACTTAGCCAAATAGCACCGCAACACTGCGCATCAGTTCACAGGTTGTCTTGCATAGAGACTCTCGTGAGGTCACACGAGTAGAATACAAAAAAAGCCGTTGCTAGCAACGGCTTTCCTTGAGTCTCTACTATCTATCTTAGTCTAGTCGAGGCTTCACCCAGCTGTCTAGGCGCGAGGTAAAGTGCAGGCCTGGTATAGTCCGCTCGGGATGATCTACTTGTAGTGTGCTCAGTAGCGTGTAGTTCGTCGCATCTAGCGCATAGTAGCTTGTAGCATCGGCGGTGGAGACCTTGAGGGTGTAGCTGTCTAGGTCGTTGCCGATGAAGGTGAGATCCTCACGGAGCGGATCCCATGAGGGGATCCCTAGGCGACAGGAACGATAGCCCTCACGCTCGATCAGATAGAGCTGATGATCTCGAGTAGAGATGAGACCGATGTGTCGGCGACTCGGTAGCTCCCAGACGAAGGCCTCGGCAGCCTCCACGCCCTCGGGCAGGTCAATAGCCCGCAGGTAGGGCTTGCTAGCCATCTGTTTGAGGTGAAAGAGTTTACCACGCTGGTCAATGAGGAGGTAGCCGTTGTCATATTCCTTTTGCGCAGTGGCATTGCCTGCTACGCACTGGGCGGGGAAGGCGAAGCCTTTCTCCTGAAAGAGCTTCGTATAGAGCGCACTTTTCGCCTTGTCGGTCTGATTGCTCTTCATATCAACGAACTCGATCGCTTGCTCGGTGATGCGAAAGAGATCTGTGGGCATCTCCAGATTGACCCTCTGTGAGGCACTCTCTAGGAGTGGGTAGAGCGCCACGGCTGGTGCGGAGAGGGTGCGCGGTGAGCAGCGGAAGGTGACAGCACCCCGCTGTATAAGCTGTGGGGTCACCGCCTCTCCGTAGAGTGTGTCAGGTAGGCGACCATCAGTCAGGAGCTGACGGTAGTAGAAGGTGGGGAGCAGACTGTCAACCTCCTCACGACTATACTGCACACCCTGACCACTACGGTAGGTCATTGCACCCTCGTCGTGATCTGTGATGATGAAGTCGCCTAGGAGCTGACTGTAGATGGTGAATGGCTCACGGCTCGCATCGGCTCGGAGGTAGTTGTACCACCAGGGGATCTGCCAGATGATGAGTAGTGCTACGGAGACGTATAGGAGTATTGTGGCTATGTGCTTCATAATAGTTGTTTAGTCTTGTCTCCCCTCTTTGAAGCGGCTCACAGAGAGCCATACCAGTGTCGAGGAGAGGATGGTGTAGATAAGTAGCGTAGGCAGGAAGGGGGCATAAGCTCCTGCTGTGGGGGTGATGAAGCAGATGCGTATCAAGAGTACAGAGACTAGGGTGTAGAGGATGCGTCTACGCCAAGTGGGCTCTAGGAGTATCCAACTCATCAGGAGGTAGCCGAGGAAGCCTGCCAAGATCCAGGGCAATGTGGCGGAGAGGACATAGGCGAGGAGTTCGTAAGCTAAGACTCCTTGCAGTCCGATGAAGAGGACACCTATATACAATAAGGTGTGCCACAGCAGTAGCGTCACCCCGCAGGCGAGCATCTGGTAGGTCGAGCGGAGCGGTGACTGGGGTAGGTGCAGGGTGAGCTTGAGGCTACGACGAGAGAGCTCTGGTGCAAACTGAGCGATGGCGCAGAGCAAGCCTAGGATGAGAGGTACGTAGCGCATACTCTCTACGAAGACTACTCCCTTCTGTATCATCACGAGCCAGATATGGTCAGCGCCTTGTAGGGCGATGGCTCGGTGTATGCGTATTATGCCGTAGAGCGTTACGGCTAGTGCGACGAGTGTTGATAGCAGTGCGTATAGTCGGAGCTTGAGCCACTCCTTATATATTATAGAGGTAAACATATATAGATAGCATTAATACTTACCAGTGAGTCCTATGAAGGCATCTTCAAGCGTTGTCTCGTGTGCCGTGAGATCTTGGTAGGATACCCCTGCCTGAGAGAGTCGCTCGGCGACCTCTGGCATGGGGAGAAATGAGTAGCACTCCCCACGTCTGTGGTGCGCCTCAAAGTGGTACAGCCCGTCGATCTCAGGGAGAGGACGATCGTCCGTGAGGGAGCATCTGTAGAGTCGCCCCTCGTTTAGGATCTCAGCGACTGGGCGCTGCAGGAGTATAGAGCCATAGTCCATGATGATGCAGTCATCGATCAGGCGCTCCATATCCTGGATAATGTGGGAGGTGAGGAAGATCGTGGTGCCCTGCTCCTTGGCATAGTGATGCAGGTAGTCTACAAAAAGCCTTCTATAGCCAGGGTCTAGTCCCATTGAGAAGTCATCGAGGATGAGTAGCTTGGGGTTTTGCGCTAGGAGCAGTCCGAGAGCGACCTGCGAGCGCTGACCACAAGACATACGACTGAGGTGCTGCCTCTCGGTGACCTTGAGTAGCTCCATCAACTCGTAGTAAGCCTCCCTACGCCACTTCGGATAGAAAGGTGCGTAGAAGCGCTCTATCTGCCGTATAGTCATAAAGCTATACTGGACGTGCCCCTCGATGAGCAGCCCGATGTCTTGTCTTAGTCGGTCAGGCATGCGGGTGATATCTTCGCCTAGGATACGACAGACGCCCGACTTAGGGCGGAGGAAGCCACTGAGGATATTGATTGTGGTGGTCTTGCCAGTACCGTTCTTACCAAGCAGACCGAGGATGCGACCACGAGGCACGGCAAAGGATAGATCACGGTAGATCAGTCGCTTGCCGTAGTAGTGGGTCAGGTTGTGACACTCGATTAAATTGTCCATGTTAGTTAAGTGATATAAGGGGATGATGTGATCTACGCTCTTCAGGGCTGACGCATTATAGCGGACGAGTGCATCTACGTCTCTATGACAGAAATCTGAAGGTGGAGGGAATCGGGAAATTCATCTGTAGATATTCTGAATTATCCAGCGAGGAGACGAAAAATTCTTCCGAACTTTGATTTCTTTCTTCCGAAGTTTCATTTCATTCTTCCGAAGTTTCATTTCTCGGCTCCGTGGAGAATTTTCATTTTCTCATAAGCTATAGGGGACATTTCTCGGGAGATATCGGACTTAGCGAAGATGTATGAGTATTGATAGCGCTATGAAGCCAGGCTCAATCCACATATCCCAGAGTTGTCGTCAAGCGTAGTTAAGTTAGTGGAGTACCGAGATACAATACGTCGACCCTGGGCTACTCTTTCGGCAGTAGTGAATGTCGCTTGTCCTTATAGGAAAAGGAAGAGCAGTGGTACCGCCAGCCCGATCAGTAGGAGGATGCCACCACGACCTATGAGCCCACGGCGCCCAGGCACGATGAGTAGTCCCGTGAGTGTGATGAGTATGAGCCCGATGGCTAGCACATCGGCGACGATCGTCCACCAGCGCCCTGGATTGTAGTGTAGGCGTGTCATAGAGCTGATGAGCGGGCGTCGCTCAATCGACTCGTAGACGGCTACCCCCGTTGAGGTGTCGATGAGTAGGGTGGCACGTCCCTTGAGGAATACTTTGAGCGTATGGTCGTCAGGGTAATAGTGCTTGGTATAGCTTCCCGACAGATCTATATCGTCTAGGAGCTTACGGACGGCTGGTGCGTCAAGGCGTCCAGCAGCTTGTAGCTCTTCTAGTGGGATCTGATACTCTCGCTGGGTGATGATGTAGTGTGGATTGATCGAGTCTCGGTGGTTCATATAGAGACCCGATAGGGCATAGATGAATATAAGTGTAGCAAGTAGGTAGGAGAGGTCACGGTGTAGTAATCTACTCCAGCGACGCACACTCCTACCTACTCTCTTGAAGTTTACTCTCATAGAGTCTTGTGTCAGTTCCAGATTGGTTACTGCTGCTCTATCTGATAGCTTGTAGCATCAATATGGTAGAAGGAAAGGTATGCCTTGCCTTCCTGAGCTTCGCGCTCAGCGATCTGCTTACGAAAGTCTGCGATACGCGCCTCCGGTGTGTCAGCCATTTCGCCACGAGCCTTCTTCTCATTGGCGCAGCCAGCCTTGCCCTCGCCATGCTCTTTGGCGGCTTGAGCTTTGAGTTGCTCCTCCCAGTTTTGCAGATAAGCCTCATCGATACGATCCTCGACAAGCTGTCCTGTGACGGTGACTATACTGTTGATACACTCCTGGGCAAAGGCGCCCATCTCCTCACTAGCCTCAGCGCGGATCACCTTGGTGTCGTCGCTACCCATGAGGAAGGCTTTCTTAGCACCATGCTTGCAGAGGTGGGTGCAGATGCCCTGCACGGTAACGGTCTGACCGACGAGACTATCGGCAGAGGCGAGGAGTGCGTCCACATCCATATAGGTCGGAGCCTCCGTCTCTGCGGCTGCGGTCTGATCTTGCTTTTGCTTATTGCACCCGATGAGGGCGAGGGAGAGTAGTGCTGCGAGGAGCACGAGAGATAGTTTGTTGTTCATATGCTTAGTTGGTTTGTTGTCATTGAGTATTCTTAAAACGACACGCCACAACGGAGAGATCCGTAGTTTTGACTAGCCAGAGCAGTCTGCGTGTGTAGGTAGTCGAGCGTGAGCCATAATACGTAGCGACGGCTGATCTGGAAGCCGTGCGTCATCTCCACACCGTAGTTCACTCGTGTGGAGCGAGCTATCTGATAGGCTTGCTCTAGCGTCTCTCTATACGTCGGTATCGGCTGATGCTGTGGTGCCAACTGCTGAGAGGCGTGCCCCACGGGAAGCCCTATGCCGAGCGTAGGTCTAAGAGAAGCTATGTAGCGTCCTCTAGCATAGTCCAGCTGAGGCGCTATCTGCCCCACCACGTGGTAGAGCGTACGCATAGCGTTAGGGAGTAAATCCTCCTCATGTAGTCGGTAGCCTATGGAGAGGGTTGTACCCCACGACCAAGGGGTGCAGGAACTGCCTCGTTTAGACCAAAAGCCTTTAGCGCCAAACTCTAAGGTCTGACCATAGTATGACCGCTCGGTAGCTATGCGTGGGTAGATATTTCCCTTAGGATCTCCGAAGAGATGGACAGCCCCTCGACGTATGTCGCCTTGGGTGTAAAGCGCTACGCCCCAACGTCCCAGTCGTGCCGAGCGAGCGGTGTACCCCGCCTGCAGATCTAGCGTGTGACGATGAAGTGTCGAGAGGGGCAGATTGTTGAGCTCACGTATGATTCGGTCGGTCGTCAGCAGATGCCACGTAGCCAGAGCGTAGAAGCCTTGACGTGCTTGACTAGTCGGAGTTACGCCGAGTGAGAGACCATACGATAGCCCCTGATAGAAGAGCGATGTGTTATTGCCTCTAAAGCGGTAGTAGTCTCCCCCGACCCCAGTAAAGTGATATTCATTAGCCACCCCGACCTCACTCAGGAAGTCTACTTGATTGTTTTGCTTGTAGCGTCCTAGCGTACCTGCTAGGGCGAGCGCATAGTTGGCAAACTGATAGCCGACGCCTAGTTGCCCCTCTAGGTGTGTCGCCAGATTGCGAGGACGAGGGTCTTGTGTGCGATAGGCAAAGGTGGCACGATAGTCCGCCTTCAAAGAGAGGAGCCAGCTACCGAGGCGATGCGCCGTACCTGCTCCAAAGGTGTAAAGGTCTTGATGCAGACGAGCCGTGTATGCCGTGTCTCCCATAACGTAAGGTGCGAGGAGCTGGTAGTCGGTCGTCTCGTTGAAGCGTATCCCCTCCGTAGCACGATAAGTGTAGGAGGCAGCCCCCCAAGCGAAGTTGTTGCGCTGACGCAAAGCGCTCTCGATATGCACCGATCCGTCTATGTCTTGCTTGCCCAGCTGCGGGATCATCGCCTCGCCTCCATCTCGACGCATAGCTCCGCCCAGCGAGATGTCTGTACGAGAGCCACGCTCTGAGAAGAAGTAGAGTGGCGACACTACGGGCGACACCGACAGGTCGTAGCCAGGTCGCCCCTGCTCTAGGAGCGACCCAGCCACCGTGATGGTGTCTGCAAGTAGTGAGGACCTCGCAGGCTCTTGCTGCTGTCCATAGAGCGAACTGGTGAGCCCACCTATGAGACAGAGTAAGAGCGCAAGAGATCTACTAAGACAAACAGAAGGATGATGCACCATAATCTATCGAAGAGACTTTACTTGTCAATAGGCACGACACCGTCATAGGTCTTAGTCGTGCAGGGCGTACCCTTAGCATTGATAGCGGTGCCTTGCTCCTCAATGAGCGAGGGAGTGACCATCGGATTGAAGTCCTCGGACGAGTTATTGGTGTCCTGCAGAATCATCCGCCCCTCGGCATCCTTGCCTAGGTACTTACGGCGTACGCTGTGGAAGAAGCGATTTGGATCGCTATTCACCTTACCACAGTGAGTATAGCCCGCATCTATCCGCTCGGGCAGGATTGTCCACTTGTGCATAGCCTCGACGCTACAGTTCACACCATCGACAACCCAGTCTAGAGGGATGCGATAGGAAGACCTCTTGACCTCTTTACCCGTACTAGCGAAGACGTATGAATAGTCGTAGACATAGTCTTTGAGCCATGCATCCTTAGTGACAGGCATACGAGCGATCACATAAGAAGCCATCCCTCGGTTATGGAGCATAAAGATGGATCTCGTGTAGCAGAACCACTTGTCTAGATTCGGCACCGTGGGATTATCAAAGTCTTGCTGTGAGGGTACACTAGACTCGTCATACCACTCGAAGTTAGCCTTAGAGAGGTCAAAAGCGTTTGGATTGTTTGCCTTATGATCAATACCTATATCGCAAAGGATCAGTCGCTCGCCAGGCTTCACGGGATGTTCCTTACCACTGCCTGGGACTACATAGATGGCGTGTGGCACAAAGTCCGTCTGTCTCAGGTCTGGCTTATAATCCTGCTTGATAGCGGGGTTAAACTCTGACTCGCAAAAGGCGATCCCATCAGCATAAAGGACCTTGTCTGTTCCGTTGTATAGGATGACATACGAAGTCCCAACGTAAGGCCTACCTGCCGTAGTCTGTGTACCCGTAAAGAAGATCTCCTGGATGACGAAGTCCTGAACCGTAGGCACGATACGTAGCTCTAGGCGTAGCTTGAGTGGATCGGTCGTTTGGTCAGTCACCTCCAGATTCTCAATCTGTGCGACCAGTCGTCCCTCCATTGAGACCCCTTTGAGCTTATAGCGACCGTTGGCTGTGTAGTTTAGGTTGTACAGACCAGGAGCGAGCTTGACACCCTCTAGCGTCTTATACTCCACGTCTTGACCTGTGGTTCTATTGTGCACCGTAAGTTGCTCCTCTTGTATAGTCAAGTCAGTGACATCCTCGGGCAGTATGCGCTCGAAGAGACAAGTGATGGACTTTTGCTCCTTGGGGTTGTCTGGCGTGGCAGGGTCTGGGCGACAAGATGCCACAGCGACTAGGAGCGCTGGTAAAAGCAGTATGTAAAGTAATCGTTTCATAGTTATATATTATTGAGTTGATTATATCTTAATGCGAAGCTCCATACCAAAGTATGGTGTGGCAGTACGTCTGAGTGTAGCGGTACCCACCTTGTAGTCGGGTAGGTAGTCTATGACGTTGTTAGCAAAGAGCGATAGCGTAAAGAGCTTACCCAGCTGCTTAGAAATCTTCAGATTGACCCCAAGAGCTAGAGGTATGCGACTCGGCTTAAAGAGCGTATCACTGTAGCGTATGAAGAGATGCTGCAGATAGGTGTCTTGCTCCGACTCGGCCGTGTAGGGGTGTAGCTTACCATCGTGTACATCTAGGTATGCTATCGGCCGACCATCCTGAGGAAGGCGACGACGAGAGACCAGCCAGGTACTCTCTACGGCGGTCGTTAGGATAAGTCCCCACTGCGGGATCTGCGTGTCAAAGAGTAGGTTGGTCGAGAGCGACTGATTCTCCGAGCCATCCTGCCAGTTGTAGAGACCTAAGTATTGATCTGAGAGGATTACATTGCCATAGACTCCAGGGACAGCGTAGTAGAGCGGTACGCTATTCGAGTAGGTAGAGCGAAACCATGCTCCCCCAACTATTAGACTGGTATTGATCACTGGGATGCGCTCCGTCATAATCTGTAGCTCCACGCCCTCCTTGCGGATCATGCTACCATTCTCAGGGCGACTCGTTGACTCAATACGTGATGCAGGCTTGTAGGGGATGGTGTTGATGTCGGGCTGTCCCGTCAACTGGCTATAGTCAATCGCCGAAGCATCATACTTGTTATAGGCATATACCTGAGCCGTGGAGCGGTATCTAAAGCCTGTAGTCATTAACTCGCGGAAGTAACTCACGGAGACTTTGTTGCGTCCCCACTCGGCAGAGAGGCGTAGGTCCAGCTTTTGGTTGCGTGTGGCACGTAGCTTGTAGTTTGTCGGATCCTCTATGTACGTGCGGACGTAGTATAGACTGCGCTCATAGGGTGCATTGATGTCGTAGTAAGACAGCTGCGTCATATCTATGTAGCGCAGGTCAGGATATAGGTAGTTGAGTGTAGGCATACGCGTTGTCAACCCCCAGCCCGCATCAAGCGATAGCTTGAGGTCTCGAGACCACAACTCCCAGGCGGGCAAGCTCCAGCGCAGGTTGACACGAGGATCTAGGTAAGGCTTATAGCTCAGCGTGTACTGCGGAGCTAGACCTAGGAGCATAGAGAGACGCACGCCCGCCTCTAGCTGGAGTGTATGCGCTCCGAGAGGCTGCTTGTATAGATCCTCCGCATAGAGCGATAGCTGTTGCAAAGCGGGTATCTGGTAGTAGGGACGTGGACGGGTATCCCACGCCTTGGGAAAGAGTGGGCGAGAGAGATCGTAGACCTGCCCGCGACCGAAGTTTTTGGACAGTTCATAGTTAAAGCCCCCCTTTAACCTATGCGAAGCTCTCCCCCACTCTATGTTATATAGTGTCTGCCCCTTGGCAAAAAGCGTCAATGGCTTACCATCACTCACATAGTCCGCTATATACTCGCCACCGATCAGTCTGGCCTCGTGCTCGCCAGCTTGGTCGCTGGTTGGAGTTATAGACATACGGTCTGGAGCCACCAGCCGACGCTGATGTAGGTAGTCAAACTGCTGTGTTGCCGAGAGTGTTAGCTCTACCCGCTGCAAGCCAGCCTTGCGACCTGACGGAGCGTATGTATAGCGCGAAGTGAGTGCTATGCGGTTGTAGTCTGTGCGATACTCGTCAGTGCGTCCGTAGGAGAGGTCGGGGTCTACCTTATTCTTGTCAAAGGTCCCCGTATAGTCTCCACTCACCTCCCATCTATGCGCTTGGTCACTACTCGTACCGTGGTAGCGTAGCGAACCAGTCAAGCGCCGATAAGTCTCAAAGGGGACACGCGGGTCAGGCTTGGCATCTAGATAGCTCAAGTCTCCGTTGAGGATATGATGCTGGGAGGGAGTGAGGGCAAAGCCTTTCTCCACTGAGACCAACTTACTGTAACCATCTACCTTAAAGCGACTCTGCACTGGCGAAGCTTGTCGCTTACGATGCACCAGCACCACCCCCGAGGTTATATTGCCATACTCGACAGAGGGGACACCGCGGATGAACTCAACCCGCTCTATATTGTCCGTCTGTAGCGTACGCATATCCACGCCACGATTCACATTGACCTTGCCAGCACCGAGGAGCGAGCCCGAGGAGGAAGTCGTGTACTGCATATCCGCATCCGTACTGAGCGGAGCTCCATCTACCATAAAGAGGGTACCCAGCGAACTGATGGCGTAGTTTTGGTTGTTCGTCTTATTACCCTGCATATTGATCGTGCCCGTCTCACGGAGCAAGAGGTTGTTGACCCCGCCCATATTAGGGATACTACTCTTACCTCCAGGCAGTAGTGCCGTCAGGTCGGAGAAGCTACTAGGCTGCAGGTGATCGATGGCTGCCCGCTCAATCGTCGAGGAGCTAGTCAACTGCCGACCCTCCTGCGCCGTCACAACCACCTCGCCTAGTATCTGCTCCATCGTAAAGGGGATACGCAAGTATTGGTCTCGCTGTAGCGTGACCATTTGCTTCTTGCTCAGTCCTGCGTAGCGTACTTGCAGACGGTATCGCCCTGCTAGTACCGACTGAAAGGCAAAGCGCCCATCATCGTCCGTGTAAGTCACGACATCTTTGTGTCCCTCAGCCGAGAGAGCCACCAGAGCGTAGGCTATCGGCTCACCCGAAGTCGCATCGCACACCACACCCGTGAGGGCATGACGGGCGCCCTGACTATAGAGCATCTGCGACAGTAAGGGGAGCAGCAGGCAGAGCAAGAGTAGGCGAACGATAGACTTCTTCATAGTGTCTCTGTAAAGCGGTTCTGCAAAGGTACAGCACTGCTCGTCCCCTCAAATACCCAATAGTAGGTATTTCTCGTATCGTAGACTAGTCCATAATAGGGTCTAGTAGGGCTGACGCTTCGTGCGTGATGAGTTCATCTACGTCACCATCAAGAAAATCGGACGATTCCTCCGTGGAGTTTTTTGATTATCCAGTGAAGAATCAACAATTTCTTCCGAACTTTCATTTCATTCTTCCGAAGTTTCATTTCATTCTTCCGAACTTTTATTTCACCCCTCGGTGGAGAATTTTCATTTACTCCCTGGCGGTTTCCGATTTCCTCGGGAGGAATTGGTATCAGCGTGGAGGCCGAAGCAGATATAATAACCACGTTCAGCATAATGCGTCAGACTTAAAACTGGAGCTCATACTACTCCATTCTAAAAAGCCGTACCTTTGTGCCACGAAGCTGTAGTACGACCCATATGTCTCCTACGTACCTCCTCATAGATCAAGGTAATAGCCGTCTGAAAGTCGCTCTAGCGACGGACACTCAGCTCTACCCAACGAGACTCTATCCCGAGCCTCCCTCCAGCGATCAACTACTGGAGCTACTGCGCACGTACCAGCTACCAGAGCTGCCCCTCTACGCTATCTACAGCTCCGTGGGAGAGCGGGAGGCACCTTGGCTAGAGCCGATCAAAAGTATCTGCCAACACTTTGTCACGCTCGACGCTGAGACTCCACTACCTCTAGCTGAGGTACAGTACGACAGACAGAGTCTGGGGGTAGATCGCATAGCTAGTGTCGTCGGCGTAGCACAGCTTACGACTGAGCCCTCGCTGGTCATCGACATTGGCACCGCCATCACCTATGACCTGCTCCTACCCGAGAGGCGATACCTGGGGGGCAACATATCCCCTGGTCCTGAGCTACGACTTCAAGCACTACATGACTACACGGCTCGGCTACCTCGTGTACCGTGGGCTGACATCCAGTCACATCTAGACTTGTGGCACCAAGAGCTAGGCGAGCAGACGGATCAAGCGATATGGCTGGGTGTGGCACGGAGCATTGTCCACGAGATAGACTCCTATATAGAGGGGCTACGCAAGCGCTACCCTAGCTTAGAGGTCTGGATCACGGGCGGATATGCGGTGGATTTTGTCAAGTGGCTAAAATATACGACCTTTGTGGAGACAAACCTAGTCGAACGAGGGCTACGTGACATACTTCAATATCAAGTAGCTCGTTCGCACGACAGTTGATCTATCCATGATTTGCGATGGTCACAGCTACCACTCCTTATTATATAATACAGCATATATGTCTCGACACATAGCACGCATCACTACCATAGTAACGCTCCTGGCGACTGCCTTCCTAATGCCGATCACGGTCTCCGCACAGAGCAATAACACGGAGTCGCCCTACAGTCGCTTCGGCTTAGGTCGGCTAGACAAGCAGACACCTCACGCTCTCAGGGGTATGGGCGGACTGACTACCGCTATACGAGACAACATGATTATCAACCCTGCAAACCCCGCCTCCTACACGGCTGTGGACTCAATGACATTCCTCTTTGACTTCGGGGTCTCTATGGGTATGAATATGCTCACTGAAGCGGGAAAGCGAGATACTCGCATGGTGGGCAACTTTGACTATGCCACGGCTCTGATACCGCTCGGCAAGCACTTCGCAGCTAGTGCAGGATTGCTCCCCTACTCGACTGTCGGCTATCGCTATGGCACACGCACCCCAGTACCTGGAGTAGAGAAGCACTACGCTACGCTCGCTTACAAGGGGCAGGGCAACCTCCAGGAGGTCTATTTGGGATTGGCGTGGAAGCCTATACCCTACTGGTCGCTCGGTGTCAATGCGTCCTACCTCTTTGGTAATCTGCAGCACGAGCGTCGCATTACATATGACCTCAAGGATAGTCAAAATCCGACTTTCCTTGATCACCTACGCATTCGCTCGGTAGGAGTACGTATCGGTACTCAAGGGATCATACCACTCTCAGCTGAGGGGCACCAAATCAACATTGGTCTAACCTACGAGCCAAAGCTCCCTATGTGGAGCCGACAGCTATCCCTTCAGACTGAGACAGAGACTGGCAAGGGAGCTCAAGTCGTTCGCACCGATACGATTACTAGCAAGTCCCTCTTTGCCCGTCCACACATTGTCAGCACAGGTCTAGCCTATCAAATAAAGAATAAACTAATCGCTGGGGCTGATGTCAAATATAGTAGATGGGGCGAGGCTCTTGCCACTAACCAATCACTGGACTACCAGGGGGTAGACCAGTGGCAAGTGGCACTAGGCATGTCGTGGATACCTAACGAACGCTCCTCAAGCTACGGACAGCGCATAGCTTATCGCGCTGGTCTGCAGGGAGAGAACGCATACCTACGTATCCCCAACAACCTAGGAGGGCACAACTCCTACTATCAGATAGGAGCGAACCTAGGACTCGGGCTACCACTCGTAGATAGACGCTCACATGTGGACGTAACTCTCGGATACTCCTACCTGCTCCCCTCTAGCCGCACAGGACTAGCGGAGCACTACTTGACACTGGGAGTGGCACTACGCTTCAACGAGGCGTGGTTCAACCCGATCAAACTTGATTAAAACCTTTTATATAAGCACTAAGCCATACAGACAATTATGAAACTGAAGAATCTACTGATAACCTCCATACTCGTCCTGCTTGCGACGGCACTGACGCTGGGAGCTCAGACGGGCGTAGAGACGGGGACACCCTTTGGCTCTGGAGATGATAGCATTCAGTGCCGACAAAACATTAGCCTTTTCACCACTTATGTCAAGGCTAAGAACTTTAAAGAGGCTTACCCCTTTTGGCTTGAAGCGCTGGAGAAGTGTCCAGGCTCCACAAAGAACATCTACCTCTATGGTGTGCAGATCATAAACTGGAAGATCGAGAAGGCCGAGAACGATGC
>NZ_CAMYEZ010000037.1 GCF_947254915.1 uncultured Porphyromonas sp.
ATGCTGCGGCGACCACCGAGATCTACACAGACCTCGATGAGCTTGCCCGTGAAGTTCGTATTGACACGCTCTATCTGACCAAATGGAGTCTCAATGTAGCAGAAGGGTTGACCCGTGACATACTCTGTGCCAGTGGCTGGAGCCATTGACCCTTCAGTCGGATCGACCTCCCAGAGTACGGTACCCGTCGTCGGTGCGGGGATCATCTGCGTGCCAGCACGCATCGCCTTCTTGATGTCGCTCTCGTCGAAGCCCTTCTTAGCCAGTGCGTCAGCCTTAGCCTTAGCGAGCGAAGCCTCAAACTCACGACGCAGGTCGCCACTCTTGTAGCGTCTGTACTGCTCGGGGTGCATAGCCAGCTCAAAGAGCTCCTCGTCGTCAGGACCGAACTCCCAGCCGTTCTCCTTCATCTCCTTGCGGAACTCCTCCAGCGCATCGGGGTAGAACTGCTGTGGGTCGGCATCGGAGAACTCTAGTCCCTTCTCCTTGGCGAGAGCCACGAGCTCGGGATCTATCTTGCCAGGGATACGCCCAGCCTTGCCGAGGATCATGTTCCACATATTTTGGTCTATGGCGAGCCAGCGACCCTTGCCCTGCGTCATGTTGTAGACGTTCATCAAGGCGATGTTCTTGACATACTGGCTGAATGGGGTCACTAGTGGGGGGTATCCGACACGTGGCCATACGTAAGCGACCTCGTCGAAGAGCTTGACCAGTAGGTCATCGATCGATAGCTCTGGCTCGTTGTGATTGCGCAGGTACATATTGATACCTGAGTGGACGCCCTTGAGGTCGGCCATCATCGAGCCCATCATACCGCCAGGCAGACCGCAGCCAACTAGTAGCGAAGAGGTCTCCTTATTGGTCGCTCCCATAAAGTAACCGAGGAAGTCATCGATAAAGCTCTGAGTCATCGTACGAGCACGCATATAAGCGTCCATATTGATCTCAGGTACGTCGAAGCCCGCATCGTATAGCATCTCACGAATGGTGATCACGTCGGGGTGTATCTTACCCCACGAGATCGGCTCCATAGCAACGTCTATGATGTCGGCGCCGTTTTCGCACACCTCTAGCATAGAGGCTACGGAGAATCCAGGACCGGAGTGACCGTGATACTGAATGATCGTGTCGGGGTGCTTAGACTTGATCGACTTAACGAGCTGTCCGAGGAAGTGTGGACGACCGATGCCGGCCATATCCTTGAGACAGATCTCGTCAGCGCCAGCCTCGATGAGCTTGTCTGCGAGAGTTGAGTAGTACTCGATCGTGTGTATCGGAGAGTAGGTGATACAGAGTGTCGCCTGAGCGGTCATACCCGCCTCCTTGGCGTAGTGTATGGAGGGGATGATGTTGCGCGGATCATTGAGACCGTCGAAGATACGAGTTATGTCTACCCCCTGCGCATGCTTGACACGATACATCATCTTGCGTACGTCGGCTGGTACAGGGTACATGCGTAGTCCGTTGAGACCACGATCCAGCATGTGAGTCTTGATGCCCGCCTTGTTGAGAGGCTTGGTGAAAGCTCGTACCGCATCATTTGGGTTTTCTCCCGCAAGTAGCTTGACTTGTTCAAAAGCACCACCGTTTGTCTCGACACGAGCGAAGCAACCCATCTCGATGATGAGCGGTGCGATCGCTGCTAGTTGTTCAGCACGTGGCTGGAACTTGCCCGAGGATTGCCACATATCTCTGTATACGAGGCTAAACTGAATCTTTTTCTTTGTTGCCATCTCTAGTGTATCTATTGTTATACCTACAAGGCTTGATGTGTCACCACCTAACCTCACCCACAAAGATACATATTTTATCCACATATAGACTGCCCCAAGGCTAGAAAATACGCTGACTCATGATGACAACCTAGGGAAATATGGAGTTTAGCGTGTCCCGTAGCGCTCTAGCCTCACCTTACGGCTACCTACAGACCTCCGCTAATTGCGGTTTCTCCCGAGGAAATGGGAAATCTCCAGCGAGCAAATGAAAATTCCCCACGGAGCCGGGATATAAAACTTCGGAAGAATGAAATGAAAGTTCGGAAGAATGAAATGAAACTTCCGAAGAATTTTTTGATTCCTCCGTGGAGGTTTCAAAATCTCTACCGGGGAATCTTGCGATTTCCTTGATAGTGCAGTAGATAAAGTCATCTTGTCTCATGGTCATCTCCCTGCGAAGACTACATTTATTGACAGAGTGGGGACCTAGCAGAGGCGCTCTCTTTAATCTTTTGGAAGCTGAGAACCTCTAAAACGAAGACACGAAGAAACAGGACACACTATGCGACAGATACCTTTACAGAGCCTCTGCCTACTCCTCATACTGCACGCATTATCCTTGACGCTACCAGCCCAAGTGGTGACGACACTGCGGGGTGCCGTGCGGGACAGCGCCGAGACACCTCTCGTCGGTGCCAACATAGCACTCTATCGGCATACGCCCTCTGGCGAGCGACAGCTTGTGGCGGGCGGTACGAGCGATAGCCAGGGGCGCTTTTCTATAGTTCAGGTACCTCTAGGGCAACTCTCTCTAGAGGTCTCCTACATCGGCTATCAGAGCTACCAAGACGACCTGACGATCACTGCGGGGCTCAACCTCGGCGTCATACATCTCCAGGAGGATGCACACCTGCTGGAGGTGGTTGTCGTACAGGGTAAGGCGACCGATATGACGGTGCGAGGTGATACCATTGCTTTCAATGCTGACGCCTACAAGGTGCCTCAAGGTGCTATGCTCGAGGAGCTGGTCAAGCGACTCCCAGGAGCGGAGATTGATGAGAGCGGGCAGATCTCTATCGGCGGACAGCAGGTGTCCAAGATTATGCTGGACGGCAAGGAGTTCTTTAGTGGAGATACGAAGGTGGCTATGCGTAACCTGCCCGCATCTATGGTACATCAGCTAGAGATGCTTAGACAGCAGAGCGATGAGGCTCGTGTTACGGGCTTTGACGATGATGAGGAGGAGACGGTCCTTAATATACGTACGAAGCCCGACATGCGACAAGGTACTTTCGGACACGCTGTGGTGGGCTATGGCTTGAACCAGCGCTATGAACTCAATGGGTTGCTCAACTACTTCTCCCAGCGACACCAGACGACACTCGTAGCGGGTAGTAATAATACCAACGGGCAGGGACTCTCTGACCTAAATCTAGACGATGGTTCTAGAGGAGGACGACGGGGAGGACGCAGTGGCGGGGGCTTCAGACCACAAGGCATCACCACCTCTGCGCAGATTGCAGCTAATGAGACCTACACCCCCAGCGATCGCCTGGAGGTCAATGCGAATGTGCGCTATGGATATAGACAAAATGATCTCTCCGCACGCACCGAGACGGAAAACCTCCTACCCGACAGCCCAAGCACCTTTACCAATGAAACGACTGATGCTCTCAAACGTGGTCACAATCTAGGGGGAGACGCTTATATCAAGTGGCAAGCGACAGACCGCACGGAGTTGATCTACCGGCCTGAGCTGCATTACAGCTGGGGTGTGGATCAGGAGAGTCGCAATTACCGCACCACAGACAGTGCGGAGAGCGAGCTACATCGAGGTAGTCAGGAGAACCTAAGGAAGTATAGTGGGCTACGCCTATTCAACATGCTCCTCCTAGGTCATAAGCTCAACGATGAGGGGAGAACCCTTAGCCTACAGCTCAATGGGGGCTTCCTCGGCGACAACGCCAATACGGAGAGCCACTCGACCCTTCACTCAGTAGATGGAGAGCAGTCTCGGCAGACGCTCTTGGAGGATCACAGTCAGACCTTTAGCTATCGCATACGTACTGGCTATGTAGAGCCTCTCACGGAGCTGCTCTCGCTACAGGCACAGCTGGAGTGGAGTGACCGCATACGTAGTAGCGAGCGTGACTACAAGATGGCAGGCACAGCTAGGGAGACAGATATGAAGACCCGACTGAACTCGCTAAGCGCTGGGATAGATCTCAAGGTTGCCAACGAACTAGTTGACCTAATCGTGGGGCTACGCTTTCGTCCTACCTGGATGACCACAGAGTTGTCTCCACAAACTAACCAAACGCCCCACATACGTCGAGAGATGATATGGGCGCCCTCGCTAAACTTTAGCTACACACCGAATAAGCAGACGATGCTTCGTCTAGGCTATTGGGGACGCTCGGAGATGCCCTCTGCAGGACAGATGTACACTATCCCCGATGTGACCAATCTGCGGGAGTCTATCATAGGTAATCCTAACTTACGTCCCAGCTACCAGCATCAGCTGTTTGGTATGTTTCGTACATTCCTCCCAAGCTCTAGCCAAGCGGTCAATATTCGCTTCTTCAGTGCTTATACCCACCACGCTGTAATCAGTGATCAGTCAGTTGATGCCAAGACGCAACGCAGGCAGATTACCTATATCAATGCTGATGGCGGAGAGTATGTGCTCTATAGCAACGGCTCCTTTACTACCCCTCTCTTTACTAAGTCACTCTCGTTGGCGGTTACACTCGGCTCTGCGTACAACTATCGCTTAGGACGTATCAATGGGGTGACCAATGGGGCGCACTCCTGGACGCTCTCGCCAGACCTCGCCTTGGCTTACTCAAATAGCTGGCTCTACCTACGAGCTAAGGGAGGTGTCAGATACCATTCGGGTAGTCAAAGTCTACCGCTTGCCGCCTCGCCACACACTTACGACTGGCGTGCTGGAGGAGATGTCTCGGTGAGTCTCCCGCTAGGCTTCAAGGTAGAGAGTGAAGCGCTCTACACACAAGGGGTGGGGTACCAAGAGCCGTACAATGTCTCCTCTGTACTATGGAGCGCTGGGCTCTCGTACTCCTTCCTCAAGGATCAAGCCGCGACCCTACGCATCAAGGTGTACGACCTACTTAACCAGCAGCAGAGTATCTCGCGTCAAGTCTCCGCTACGGAGATCAGCGACACCTGGTCCAACAGTCTCGGGCGCTACGCTATGCTCCACTTCATCTATCGCTTTCGACTCTAGACGACGGGAGAGATTAGAGGTGTTGGCGTGAGCGGGGTGAGGTGGGGCATTACCTATTTTTGTACCTTTGTGCTACACACAACAGTAAAAAAAGAAGGTGGCCTCCGCTATGAGAGACCGCCAGCTTGTTATTTTCACTATGACTGACCAGGAGATTATAGTACACGACAAGACCTTTGTACCATACATCAAGGGCGAGCAGCTACGTGCTGCCACACGGCGACTAGCGGAGCAGATACGCCAAGACACGGAGGGATGCGATCCACTCTTTGTCTGCATTATGAACGGCTCCTTCATGTTTGCCGCAGAATTGCTGCAAGCGATCAATACGTCTGCTGAGGTGGCCTTCGCACGCTACTCCAGCTACTCTGGCATGGGGAGCACCTACCAGCTTAAGGAGGTGATGCCTGTGACAATGCCTTTGGCGGGCCGTCTGGTCATCATCATAGAGGATCTGATTGACACGGGCTTTACGATGATGAAGCTCAAGGAGAAGTTTCTCGCCGATGGCGCTACCGATGTACGCATCGCCACTATGCTACTCAAGCCCGAGGCACTCCAGTGTCCTATCCATGCCGACTATGTGGGTATGGAGATCCACAACAGTTTCATCGTCGGTCACGGCCTCGACTACAACGACCGAGGACGTATGCTTGATGATATCTATATACTTAAAGAGTAATCTTACAGGAATAATCATACGGTCCACAGAGACCATCTAAACCACTACTAAAAGCAATGATCCACGTAATAATCTTCGGCGCTCCTGGCGCTGGCAAGGGTACACAGAGTCGCTTCATCGAGCAGCGTTATCACCTAGAGCATATCTCTACTGGCGATCTACTACGCCAAGAGATAGCTCGCGAGTCTCCTCTAGGTAAGCGTGTGCAGAGCATTATCTCTCAGGGACATCTCGTAGATGACGAGACTATCATCGACCTTATAGGTAGCGAGCTACACCATCTGCCCGAGGGTGTTGATGGCGTTATCTTCGATGGCTTCCCCCGTACGGTTGCTCAGGCTGAGGCGCTGGATGCACTCCTAGAGAAGGATAAGACGAGCGTGGACTGCTTGATTGAACTCAAGGTGCCCGAAGAGGAGCTCCGTACACGTCTCCTCAATCGTGCCAAGATAGAGGGCCGCGCTGATGATACGCCCGAGGTAATCGCTGACCGCATACGTGTCTACAACGAGCGTACGCTCCCGATCGTAGACTACTACCACCGCAAGGGGCTACACTACGAGGTGCCAGGCGCTGGCTCCATAGAGGAGATCACGGAGACTATCTTTGTGGCTATAGACAAGAGCTTACAGGATAATAAGTAAACGATGGCAGGTGAGAGCAACTTTGTAGATTATGTCAAGATCTATCTCCGCTCAGGCAAGGGCGGGAGAGGATCGGCACACTTTCGTCGTGAGAAGTACATCCCCAAGGGTGGCCCGGACGGAGGTGACGGTGGCCATGGGGGTAGCATCTATATAGAGGCCAACCAAAACTACTGGACGCTCCTACACCTGCGCTACAACCGTCATATCATCGCCGAGAGTGGCGGAGCGGGCGGTGCTAAGTTACAGACGGGTGCCGATGCGCCCGACATTGTCATTGAGGTGCCTTGCGGGACGAGCGTGCATGACGCCACGACGGGAGAGTTTATACTAGATGTGTCGCAGCATGGCGAGCGGCACCTGCTCCTCCCTGGCGGTCGTGGGGGCAAGGGCAATAACTTCTTCAAAACATCGACAAACCAAGCGCCTCGCTACGCACAGCCTGGCGAACCGAGTCAGGAGCGTCTCGTGGTGCTACAGCTCAAGACGCTGGCTGATGTGGGACTAGTAGGACTGCCCAATGCGGGTAAGTCGACGCTCCTAGCAGCGCTCTCAGCGGCGAAGCCTAAGATTGCGGACTACCCCTTCACGACGCTACAGCCAAACCTCGGGATGGTCTCCTATCGTGACAACCGCTCCTTCGTAATGGCGGACATCCCAGGTATCATCGAGGGAGCTGCCGAGGGCAAGGGGCTAGGGCTTCGCTTCCTCAGACATATCGAGCGCAACTCGATCCTGCTTTTTATGGTGCCTATTGACAGCCCCGACATCACTGCCGAGTATCGGATGCTATGCCGTGAGCTGGAGGAGTACAATCCTGGCCTGATCAACAAGCGACACATCCTGGCGATCACCAAGATAGATATGGCGGACAGCGAGCTTATTGACCTGGTCTCGGAGACGCTGCCCGAAGAGGTGCCGACGATCTTTATCTCTGCCGTGGCGCAACGAGGGCTGACCGAACTGAAGGATCTGATATGGCGAGAGATCAATGCGCCCTCACTACACGATCCGAACGAGATCCTGCGTCAACCGCTCAATGACCGAACCACACAAGAGGACGATGATCCAGATAATCCGCTACCTAAGCTTAAGGTGGAGGAGGATCACGACCTCATCGATGACATCATTTGGGAGGAGTAACTGCCTACGAGGATGATGGTCTCGACTCTTTTATCTTATAACTACTAACTTAGCATATACCCTATGAACTATCATCAATACAGTACTCCCGAGCTAGTCACGACACAGCTCGCACAGTTTATCGCTGAGGCGGTTGAGGCGACCGAAGGCGACTTTCATCTAGCGCTCTCTCTAGAGGAGCATGCGGAGATCTTGGCAAAGGCGCTCACCTCGGAGCCTTGGCGCAGTCGCATAGCGTGGGATCGGGTACACTTTTACCTCCTTCACGAGCAGCTGGGCGGAGCCGACCTAGCGCATCGCTCGCGACTACAGCGCTTGCTCTTTGATCCGCTACAGATTCCTGCGGATCATATCCACGCTCTGGAGGAGCCCGCACAAGAGCCCGCACAGGCTGCGACGGCTCTGCAGCAACATTTGGCGGAGCGTGTACGACACTTGGACGGTCACCCGCAGTTTGACCTAGCTCTCCTTGAGATGGGCGTGGACGGTCACCTCGCAGGGGTCTATCCCGATCAGGTGGAGCTGTACATCTCGGACGATGTCTTCGCACCCAATGAAATGACCACCGAGCAGGGGGAGCCACGTCAGCTGGTTACCGTCACGCTGGAGGCGCTTGAAGAGTCTAAGCGTTTGGTCTTCCTCGCACTCGGACAGGATGTGCGCCACGCTGTAGGGCACATTGTCAATCTACTCCCCGAGGCGAAGGCTTATCCCGCCAATTTCCTCGCAGCGAAGATTCCCTGGGTACATCTCTTCGCCGATGATCAGGCGATGCGTGAGAAGTCATACGCTATCTATTAGTCCTCCTGTATGAAAGAGTTTATCAAGACTTCTCAATCTAGTGAGCGCACGATCCTCGTGGGGCTCATCACGCCCGATGTGTCGGAGACGCAGGCGGAGGAGTATCTTGATGAGCTGGCCTTTCTCTCAGAGACTGCGGGGGCGGAGCCTGTGGCGCGCTTCTTACAGCGTCTTGACACGCCGAACCCCGCCACCTTTGTGGGCAAAGGCAAGCTCGACGAGATCGCCGAGTATGTCTCTGCCCACGAGGTGGGGCTGGCAATCTTTGACGATGAGCTGGCACCCAATCAGCTACGCAACATAGAGCGCCAGCTAGGCATTCGCATCTTGGACCGTACTTCGCTGATCCTCGACATCTTCGCCACAAGAGCGCAGACGGCGCACGCCAAGACGCAGGTTGAGATGGCGCAGTACCAATATATGCTCCCGCGTCTGACCCGACTGTGGACGCACCTCGAGCGACAGCGTGGTGGTAACATCGGACTACGTGGACCAGGCGAGACGCAGCTAGAGACCGACCGACGGATTATCCTACGCAAGATCTCACAGCTCAAGGAGCAGCTCAAGAAGATCGACAAGCAGAAGAGCGTACAGCGTCAGAACCGTGGCAAGATGGTGCGTGTCGCCCTCGTCGGCTACACGAATGTGGGTAAGTCTACGCTGATGAATGTTTTGGCGAAGAGCGACATCTTTGCCGAGAACAAGCTCTTTGCGACTCTCGACACGACCGTTCGCAAGGTCGTTTTGGGCAATCTTGCCTTCCTTCTAGCCGACACCGTGGGCTTCATACGCAAGCTCCCGACACAGCTGGTGGAGTCGTTCAAGAGTACCCTTGACGAGGTGCGCGAGTCGGACCTGATCCTGCACGTTGTGGACATCTCGCACCCCGAGTTTGAGGATCAGATAGCAGTAGTCACGGAGACGCTCCGAGAGATTGATGCGCTGGGCGACAAGCCACAGATATTGGTCTTCAACAAGATCGACGCTTACCAGCACATCCCCAAAGATCCCGACGATCTGACGCCAGCGACCAAGCTTAACCGCACACGGGAGGAGCTGGAGAAGAGCTGGATGGCGCGCATGGGCAATGACTGTACCTTCATCTCGGCACGTACGGGCGAAGGTATGGACGAGCTACGCCGACTCCTCTACGATCGTGTCAAGGCGATCCACATACAGCGCTACCCTTACAACGACTTCCTCTACCAAGACTATAGCGATCTGACGGACGATGGCGCAGAGTAACCAGCTCACACGATGGCAGCGACTAAGGTTTCGGCTGATGCGCTCTACATTGCGGGGCTTGGCTCGCTTGCCCCGCTCTTTCGTTGACAAGGTACTGGTCCCTGCATTGGACTGGCTCCTTTATCATCTCTTTAAGTACCGCCGTCAGGTGGTGGAGGAAAACATTCGTCTCACGCTCACGCACCTCTCACCTGCTGAGCAAAAGGCTGTCGGCAAGCGCTTCTACCGTCACCTCGCAGAGCTGATGCTTCACGAGGCTCGCTACGCTTATGGGTCTGACGAGCAGGTACGCCAGCTCTTTCGCCTTGAGCAGACGGAGCTACTGGATCAGCTCTACGAGGCGGGGCACCGACAGGTCTTCGTTCTCTTGGGACACATTGGTCCCTGGGAACTGATGGGCTCCTCGTCATTGCATTTAGACCGTACCCGCTATCAGTTACACGTCATCTACAAGCAACTCCACGATCCTATCGCAGACCAGCTCACCCATGAGATGCGGGAGCTACACCACGCTCGCTGTATCGAGATGATGCAGCTAGCTCGTACGCTCATACGCCATCGTAGCGAACGGGCGGGAGAGCGTATGCAGATCTATTGTCTACTAGCTGATCAATCTCCTAGCTACGAGCAGATGCGTTACGCCTCATTGCTCTTCGGACGCACCACCCCCTTTGTCACAGGGTGGAGCCATCTAGCTGCCAAGCTACAGATACCGCTCCTCTTCTATGAGATACGCTATGACGACCAAGCGAAGCAGTGGGTCGGTACCTTCCGTCTGCTCTGTGAGCATCCGACGAGCGAGATACAATACCAGCTTGTCGACGACTATGCGACACAGTTAGAAGGAAACATCTGTCTATCCCTCCATCGATGGCTTTGGAGCCATAAGCGCTGGCGCTTTGACCCGCACGACTTCCCGCAGGTGGTCTACTCGCCTCGCTGTCGTGATCAACATCAAAAGTAATACCTATAATATTATATGTCATCCCATACCTCCACCCCTGAGGCGAACACGTCATGCTCTCGTCTAATGAGTTGCCTCTCGCGCTACTTCTACGTAGTTGTCGTAGGTATCGCACTCATCGTCGTAGGCATCGTAGCCCTCACGGGAGCCTATCCTCGGCATACGCCTGACTCACTCCTAGCTGCAGATATACTCCGCTTCACTCCCTTGCTACTCACCGTGAGTCTGCTTATGGTCTTTGGTGCTTTGCTTCTCCCATGGCTCTTGGCAAAAGGGGAGTCCCGTACGACCAGTGCAAAGCTAGACTATCGACATCACTTCGCACCTCTCCTCTGTTTCGGCTTAGGCTATGCGAACCTATTACTCGGCATCGTGCATAGTCACCTTGGCTTGGTAGCGCCATTTCTCCTCGGTATACTTATTGGCAGCCGTTGGAGGCGACAAGGCGACCTCCTCCATACCCTTCGTGCTAGGGCGCTCTATCCGCTAGCCCTTTGTGCCGCACTCTATGTCCTCTACACCGCTATGGTTGCATTGGGATGGTCCACCAGTCGGGAGCGAGCGCTGGACTATTGGGGCAAAGAGATATGGCTATTCCTAGTCCCCCTCTGCTTCTTCATCTATAGCGGGGCTTCGCAGCGACTGATGCGTGACTTTTGGATGAGTGCACTACGTATCGGGTGGATTTACATTGTGACCGTCCTCACCTTCTTCTATGCCCTGCTAATCAGCTGTGGCAGTAGTCCGCTCATCACGCTCACGCTCAGCAAGTATTATCTACATGATGCAGGCTTCGTAATAAGCACCACCCATATGCTTATGCCTTTTACCTTCACACACTACACTTACCTCGGCGTCTTCCTTTTGACTCCCATTGTGATGACCATACGTAGTAGCAGTCGTTCTCTACGCCTTCAGGCTGAGTGTCTACTCCTTGGGGTCATACTCTACGCCTGCGCTTTGCAGGCTCGCTATCTGCTCCTGATGGCACTCCTTTTAGTAGCGTATACTGTCGCTTGCAAGCTCCTTGACTGGGGGGGGATCACACGACGTCAGCCCAATCTTATGCCTTATCTTATGCTTGCTGGAGCTATCCTCTTTACTTGTGTTTATACCACCTCACCTAACCTTGTAGGGGGGTATCTCGGAGGGGGGATCCGCAATGATCTCCTACAGATGAGCTATCAAGCCCTCCGTGAGGTTCCCATCTGGATCGGTGGAGGGCTAGACTATGTCTATCAACTCTTACTCCCCCTGCCGATTAATGCCGAGCAGGAGAACTCTATCATACACTTTCACAATCAATATATGCAGTCGCTCGTACAGAGTGGTATCATCGGGCTATTGCTTTGGATCTCAATTCTTAGCTCTATGTTCTGGATAGCTCGACGTCAGCGCAATAGGGCTCTCGTCGTCCTCACCGCCCTATGGGTTATACTCTGCAATGTAGACCTTGTGAGCTATATGTCCAACTACCTCATCGGGATGATGTTCGTCCTCTGCCTAGCGCTCAGCACACAGGGCGATGACAAGCTCCAACTGGCAGACTAATCAGCCTTCCATATATAATCATAGCCACCCTCTCTACAGCGAGTGGGTGGCTATTTTTATGAAATGGACTAATTGAAGCCTCTCTAGAAGTGGAAGGAGAGGTCTGCCCCGAAGGTGCGTGGCTGAGCCTGCTGGAGGAACGAATTGCCAAACGACTGGAAGTAGAAGGTCGCATAGCGCGTATCCGTCAGGTTGCGCCCCCACAAGGTTACTGTGACGTAGGGGAGACGTACTCCAAGGCGAGCACCGAGCGTCATGTAGGGATCTTGATGATGCTTATTCTCCGAGTCCCAGTAGATCGGGCCATTGCCACGTAGCTCTACGGAAGCGAGTACCCCCTTGAGCCAAGAAGTCTGGATAGGCTCATCAAGCTGGAGCATCGTAGCGTAGGTATGTGCTGGGACATAGGGGATAAAGTTCCCCTTATAGTTCACCTCTATCGGGGCACCACCCTTAGGATTAGCACGGCTCGTGAGGTAGTCCTGGAAAGTCGCATGCGTATAGCCATACTGCGCAGAGATCGTTAGCGAGCGCCATAGACGAGCCTTGATACTCGTCTCAGCACCGAGTGAGAGCGCCTTACCTGCATTGACCGTCGTACGACCGGTCCCCGTCGTGACGAAGCGAGCTACCTGTAGGTCTCGTATCCACGAGCCGAAGAGCGTAGCCGATACGAAGAGGCGATCCTGAAGCGTCAGGAGACGTCCGCCCAGCTCTAGATTGTAGGCATGCTCCGGCTTGAAGGCTGCTAGGTTAGCGTCGCCCGTCTGTACCTGAGGTTGCTGCTTACCCTGCGACATAACCAGCGCCATCATCTCGCGCTGAGCCTGTTGCATGAGCACCTCAGTCATCATCTGCTCATTGTAACCACCCGTCTTGTAGCTCTTAGAGGCTGCGACAAAGAGGTAGCTACTACCCGTGGGGCGATAGCTCAGTGAGAGCTTCGGTAGGATCTGGAAGAAGTCCTGATACCCGCCCTGACCCATCAGACGACTGGTCACATCAAAGTGATGCTTCGCATCGGGCTTTTTCTTAGGAGCCACGTCTAGCCCTAGGCTAAAGTCGCTATCGAAGTCCATCGACTGACGCTCCGCATCAAGGCGTACGCCCAGGTTAAGGTCAAAGCCCGTCCAGCCAAACGGCTCGTGCAGATTGCTCTCGTGATAGAGTGCGACACCGTAGCTACGCTTGTCAAAGAGATTGTGGTTGACCCGCTCCTTAGAGGCATCGACCGTCAGGAGTACAGGCACCTTGTCATTCTTGTTTGCTTTGTTTAGCCCAGGCTGTATCATCGCCATCAAGCCCTCGGGACGGATCGCTACTGGCACCTCCATATGATTCATCTGGTAGATACCATTCAGACCCACAGTCCAGTTGTAGGTCGTCTGCTCACGGTTGCGCAAGATAAGATCTGCCGTCACCGCATCCTGGTGCTGTCGCTGGTTGATCGTAAAGATGTCCCGAGGCGTGTAGTCCTGATCCATCAGCATATTATCTCTGAGCGCTTGATAGCTCGTGGTGAAGTCTAGACGTATCTCGTCCCAGCTCTTGTCATAAGCTAGACGCGCCTCACCGATAGTACGATCATAGGAGCCAGGAGCATTGTAATTGATCGGCATCATCTCGCCACTCTTGGGGTTGATCATCGCATAGGGGAAAGCTCCCTGACGCACTCCATCCCATACACCGGCTAGGCGAAGTCTTTGCGTCGCATCGGGGCGCCACTCGAAGTGTAGGTTAGCGCCGTACGCCTCCTCTGCATCAGCAGGACGACCGTCGAAAGCATTAGTATAGAACCCATTATTCCTATTATAGTACCCACCGAGGGCAAGACCCACCTTGGAGTTAAAAGCGTGAGCCAGTCTAGCCGCTCCCTCGATGATACCGTGATTGCCCACCCGAGCATGCACATCCAGTGCCGGATCGTCAATAGGCGAGCGAGAGGTCAGCAGGATCGTTCCCGCCATAGCGTTGCGACCATAGATATTACTATGCGCACCGCTCATCACCTCAATAGACTCGATGCCGAGGAGGTAGCGATTGATCGACTGGTTAAGTACTGGTACTCCATCGATAAAGAAAGCGGTGGACTGACCGCCACTACGCGTCCCGATACCACGCATATAGATCGGCGAGGTGAGACGTGAGCCATAGTCTGGCATGTAGAGATTAGGCACGACGCTCGTCAAGTCTGAGAGATGCTTGATGTCATACTCTCGTATCATGGTCGGAGTCACTAGGCTCATAGCGCCAGGCGTGCTCATCAGCAGACCCGCCTGACGTAGTAGTGGACGACTTGTGATCACCCGCACCTCGTCCAGCTCGTAGCTCATTACCGAGTCCGTGACCACTGGCTTCTCGTCAATAGCCCCGTAGAGTGGCAAGAAGAGCAGACTCGCCAAGGGGGCAAATAGTAGTTTTCGTAGGTTCATCATGTATTGAAAATGGATTACTGGGCGCAAATGTAAGCAAACGAGCTATAAAAAGAGGTCTATTAGTACGTGCCTGTTCTAAGCCTGCAAATCGCTTGATATTTTCCGTCAAGTTGGTCTGAAAACGTCTATTCCGAAACAGTCTCCAAGACGACCGCACATTTCAATTCTTCCGAAGAATTTGCTAAAAAGCTCGGAGGAAATCGCCCATTTCTTCCGAAGTTTGAAATAAAAGTTCGGAAGAATGAAATGAAACTTCGGAAGAAAGATTTTGAAGTTCCGAAGAATTTCTCGTTTCCCCGCTGGATATTCTGAAAGCCCCACCGAAGAATTTTCATTTTCCCACCGAAGAGGCTGAGAGGAGCTCTCTCACTTTACACCTTACGTCAGCGCTGCCCCCCTTTTTTAGGGAAATCAAAATCTGTAGGACACAAAGTCCATAGCTCAAACGCTCCCGCCTATATCGAGCAAGCATTACACGTTTTCTCACGTGAAACTTGGGCTAAGGTCGTTGATATACAAGGCGTCATGCACATCTTCAAGCTTTTGTGCCACTAGCTTATATAGAAGCAAAAGCGAGGGCTCAACTGCTGATATAGCGGTTGAGCCCTCGCTTTACGTTTTGCTGTCGCTGAAACTTTGATCAGGCAGCAATGACAAAAAGACTAGTCTGCAAATAGTCTTACTGTCCTATCTTGTGTTGTGTAGATCGAACTTAGATAGACTGATGAGGTGTCAAATGCAAGAGCCCAAGCCGTATACTCTTCCTCTCCAGCGGAGCTAGACCAAAAGAAGCCATCAGAGCCCTGCCATCTAGCCTTTCCATAGGAGAATGATCCTGAGGCTGGCAGTATGCGGACTATATCAGACTCCGTATTGCTCTCCCAAAACTCAGGCTTAGCTATATCATCAACCGTAACCTTGTTTGCTTTGCTATCTAAGGGGCGAGCCGTGATCTTGAGGACTCTTTTGTCGTTGAGAAGCATCGATTCATACCGCCAAGCGGAGACATACTTAGTACCCTTAAAGCGTAGCGCATGAGCCTTATTGCTACTTACACTACCGCCACGGTAGTCATTGGTTGAAGAGATGCTTTCGCCATTGATTACAACTGTTTCGGACACATCATTGTGCCTAAAGGGAGAGGTAAATGATAGGTAGTCATCGCCACTTGAAGCTACGGGGACTATTGCCATCCACTCCTCTTTGCTGGGGAGGTGGTACTTCTTACCTGCTATGGTTATGTTGGTAAACTTCTTTACCGCGTTCTCATAGGAGAAGTAACCGCTCACATCGAGAGCTTGTGTCGTGACGAAGTCCGTGCCCTCGGGATTAACGTTGTACTCAGCGAGGTATGCCAGTGGCAGCGTTACGGTCTGATTGGTTGAGAGCGTGGAGAATTCGACTTTGGTGAGGGGGCCCCACTTACCGTCGGCGTTCTTTGCCATAGCTACGGCGTAGTAGGCGGTGCCTG
>NZ_CAMYEZ010000038.1 GCF_947254915.1 uncultured Porphyromonas sp.
AGCAGAGATGCGTCAGAACTCGCTGGTGAAGTGGAAGCGGATGTGCGGGAAGTCTTGCTGTGCCATCTGCAGGATATAGCTACTCTCCGCTAGGTAGACGTCTCGACCGGCGCTATCTAGAGCCATATACTGAGCTTTGCGACGCTTGAAGTTGGCCAGCTCCTCGGCATCGTCGCTCTCGATCCAGCACGCTTTGTAGAGGTGCAGCGGCTCCCAGCGACACTCGGCGCCATACTCGTGGAGCAGTCGATACTGGATCACCTCAAACTGAAGTTGACCGACGGTCCCGATGATGCGTCTGCCGTTGAACTGATTGACAAAGAGCTGTGCTACGCCTTCGCCCATCAGTTGGTCGGTACCCTTGATGAGCTGCTTCTGCTTCATCGGGTCGGCATTCTCAATGTATTTGAAGTACTCAGGACTAAAGCTGGGTAGCCCCTTGAAGTGCAGCATTTCACCTGAAGTGAGGGTGTCGCCGATGCGAAATAGACCTGTGTCGGGGAGTCCTACGATGTCGCCTGCATAGGCGTCGTCGATGACCTCTTTCTTATTGGCCATAAAGGCGGTAGGGGAGGAGAAGCGCACCTGCTTGTCGAGGCGTGTGTGACGGTAGTAAGCGTTGCGCTCGAAGCGTCCTGAGCAGACCTTGACGAAGGCGATACAGCTGCGGTGGTTGGGATCCATATTGGCGTGGATCTTGAAGACGAAGCCAGTGAAGTTCTCTTCGTAAGGACTTACCTCTCTCTCCTCGGCCTGTACGGGCTGGGGTGAAGGTGCGATACGTACGAAGGTGTCTAGTAGCTCGCGCACACCAAAGGTATTGAGCGCTGAGCCGAAGAAGACGGGTGCCTGCTCACCAGCAAGATAAGCGTCGTGGTCAAACTTGGGGTAGACGCCCTCGACCATCTCGACCTCCTCGGCGAGTCGCTCGGCAGCGGCAGCGCCGATATGCTGGACGAGGTCGGGCGAGTCGAGGCTCTCGATGTGGTGAAGGTCCTCGACGACATGCTGCTTATTGGGCGTAAAGAGGTTGAGCTCGTGGTCGAAGATGTTGTACACGCCCTTGAAGCGGTCGCCCATGCCTATAGGCCAAACCATCGGAGTGGTTACGATGCCGAGCTCTTGCTCGACTTCATCGAGGAGGTCGAAGGGGTCTAGTCCCTCACGGTCTAGCTTGTTGATGAAGACGATGACGGGCGTGTGGCGCATACGGCACACCTCCATAAGGCGACGGGTCTGCTGCTCGACGCCCTTGGCATGGTCGATGACGATGATGACGCTATCCACGGCGGTGAGCGTGCGGTAGGTATCTTCGGCGAAGTCTTGGTGACCAGGGGTGTCGAGGATGTTGACTTTGTAGTCCTTATAGTTGAAGCCCATGACGCTGGTTGCCACGGAGATACCACGCTGACGCTCTATCTCCATGAAGTCACTGGTGGCGCTCTTCTTGATCTTGTTACTCTTGACGGCTCCAGCTACGTGGATGGCTCCTCCGTAGAGGAGTAGCTTCTCGGTGAGGGTTGTTTTACCAGCATCTGGGTGCGCTATAACGGCAAAGGTGCGACGACTGCTTATTTCTTTTTCTAAAGGGGTGGACATCGTGGGATGATTAGCTATTGTACTTGTAAACGAGCTGACGGATGACCTCGACAACCTCTAAGGTGCGGGCGCCTGTCAGCGTACTATCGTTGGGCAGGTAGAGCATATCGGGCGCCATGCTCTGCGCTACGCCACTGACGACACTGCTATAGGACTGAAGTGCGGGAAGCTCGCTGAGACTCTCAAGTGGTGGTAGGAGCGGGACGAACCGCTTCTCCTGCAGAGCTCTCCCGAGCTCGTGGTGAGAGAAGTGGAGCATCGTTGGCTCGATATGTATCGGCTGACTACTATAATTAGGACGATAGCAGTGCGGTGCGTCTTCTGGCCAGCTTAGATAGCGGAGTCCGAAGGCTTGCGTGAGGTACTTGCGGTAAAGCTTAGCCATAAGGCGCTTTTTATCTATGGCCTCCTCTAGATGCGCGATCTGAGGTAGTAGGACTGCGGCCTGTAGAGGGGCTAGCGGATAGGGGCGTAGCCAGGCTTCGATGGAGAGCTTCTCCTGAGCACTCCAACTGTGATAAGGTGCGGTGATGGAGAGGCTACGATTTTCCGACCAAGTGAGAGCGCCTGCTATGCCGGCCTGTATGATCTCGCCCGTGGAGAAGGAGAAGAAGGAGAGCTGTCCCCAGGTGCCACAGGCTCGCTCGTCGATAGAACTCCCAAGCGCCTGCGAGCAGTCCTCGATGATGGTCATATTGTACCGCTGCGCCACTTCGCAGAGGAGCTCCATATTGGCGGGGATGCCGTGAGCGTGCGCCACGATGATGGCGCGGGGTAGGGGAGTACCCGCATTGGTCATGCGCTCGAGATGCTTACCTAGGAGGAGCGGGTCGATCGCCATATTGAAGGAGGTGACCTCGACAAAGATCGGACGCAGTCGCATCGCGAGCAAACAGTCGACATACTCCTTGCGCCAGTAAGCTGGCACGAAAAGAGACTCACCCTCTCGCAACTGCAACATGCGGAGTGCGGCGGTAAGTGCTACTTGTGGCGAAGAGGTCAGATGGATCGTGCGCTCGACTCCCAACAAACGGCGCAATGCTTGCTCAAATCCCGTACAAAGTCCCGAGTCGGTCAGAAAATCGTCAGGAATTTGCTCTTTAATGGCCTCTTGTGATGGGTAAACGCCTTGATAGTTAAGTTGTTCTGTCGATATTGGAGGCATCTTCTATAGTTTCTCGTTTTGGCTAGTTTCGGGCTCTTAGGCTCTTTTGTCTCTCTCTTGGGCTGTGCGGTGAGGATATTTGGCAAAAAAGCTATGCCCCTCTCCACTTTTCATCGGTGTGGCGGGGCATAGCTTCCTAATTGGTCTCTTATCCCTCGATCGCCTTGAGGAGATTCTTGCCAAGACTGCTAGCACCTAGACGGAAGAGCTCAGGGGTGAGCCACTCCTCGCCAAGGATCTCCTTGACGATGCAGTAATACTTGACCACGTCCTCTGGCGTGCGGACACCACCGCTCGCCTTGAAGCCACGACGCTCACCGTGCTGCTCGTAATACTTGCGTAGCGTCTGACACATAACGTAAGCGGCCTCCAGTGAAGCGCCTGGATACTCCTTGCCTGTGGAGGTCTTGATGAAGTCTGCGCCTGAGTAGAGCGACAGGATCGATGCGATCTGTATCTGACGTGGGTCAGCGAGCAGACCGGACTCGATAATCACCTTGAGGTGCGCTCCACGAGCTGCGTCCTTGAGCTCCTCGATCTCGGTGCAGACACCTTCGTAGTCCTCTGAGAGGAAGCGGTTTAGGTTGAGGACGACATCTACTTCATTGGCTCCTTCGGCTACTGCCATAGAGACCTCAGCGACTTTGATCTCTAGGAAAGTCTGACTGGCAGGAAAGCCTGCAGCTACCGAAGCGATGCGTACATCGGGACAGGTGAGCGTGGCCTTGACCGTAGGCACTAGAGCGGGATAGACGCAGATGGCAGCTACGTTGGGAATGTCGGTATGATTGGCCTCAAAGTCGTTGACGCCAGCGACCATCTTGGTAACGCTCTCGTCGGTGTCGCCACCCATCAGCGTGGTTAGGTCAATACAGCTGTAGAGTAGCTTGAGGACTTCTGGTGTGTAGCACTCCTTATAGTGCTTGTCAATGATCTCTTGTACCTTGGCGGTAACATCTCCCTCGATGGGTTCGTAGAGAGAGATTGCTTTATGATACTTGTCTATCTGATGCATTGGTTTTTATTGTTTGAAGGTTTGTTATTCTGTTATATCTAAGGGCTGAGCGGTGAGCTTGCGGTTGTTTAGGTGACGAGTTGCGTCGCGATTTGTCTTCTTTTGGAGATTCTTCTCCAGCGCTTCTTGGAGGTTAACCCCGCATTGGTTGGCAATGCAGGTGAGTACCCAAAGCAGGTCCGCCAGCTCGTCCGCAAGGTCGAGATGATCGGACGCTTTGGCGCTCTGCTCGCCATAGAGCCGCGCCATAACACGTGCCACCTCGCCTGTCTCCTCCGTGAGGATCGCCATATTGGTCAGCGGGTCAAAGTAGCGTACGCCGTAGGTGCGTATCCACTCATCAACAAGCTGTTGTAGCTCGTCTAACGTCGTCTGCTTTGCCTTGTCTGTATATTTCATTAGAGCGTGTCAGTGTCTAGGATGATGGTCACAGGCCCATCGTTATGTATCTCCACCTGCATATCGGCTCCAAATTTACCGGTTTTAATTGAATCTGCACCCATAATGAGACGCATCTTTGCGACAAACTGTTCGTAGAGTGGCTCCGAAACCTCACCTTTGGCGGCCTCGATGTAGCTCGGACGGTTACCTTTGCGACAGTTTGCCATGAGTGTAAATTGGCTTACGACGAGCGCTTCGCCACCAATGTCCAGTAGCGAACGGTTCATCACGCCCTCCTCGTCGTCAAAGATGCGTAGCTTGCACACCTTCTGGCAGAGCTTCTCAATCTGCTCGGAGCCATCCTCGTAACCGATGCCGAGGAGTAGGACGATGCCCTGCTGAATGCTCCCGACGCAGTCGCCGTCGATCGACACAGAGGCGTGGGTTACTCGCTGTAAAAGTGCTTTCATACTGTTTCTTCTCTAGGTTGTTTCTGTGATTTCGTCAGGGTGTAGGTGATTGTATAGCTTGCTTCCCTTGCTAGCTCCGAGAGTCTCGATCAGTTCGGCACGACTAGCCTTGACAACCCGCTGAGGCGTCTTAAAGGCTCGCATCAAAGCCTCCTTACTCCGTGCGCCAATCCCAGGGATCTCGTCCAGGATGCTCTTCGTTTGCTGCTTCGAGCGACTGTCTCTGTGGAAAGTGATGCCAAAGCGGTGCGCTTCGTCACGTATATGACAGACTACCTTGAGCGTTTCCGACCGACGATCCAAGACCAACGGCTCCGATTCGCCTGGACGATAGAGCTCTTCGAAGCGCTCCGCAAGACCGAAGACGCATACCTTGTCGTAGATGCCCAGCTCTTTGAGCGTATCGCAGGCGACATGCAGCTGACCCTTGCCACCATCTATGATGATCAGATCGGGGAGCGATTGCCCCTCGTCCAGCATACGCCGATAGCGCCGGTAGATGATCTCACGCATCGTCCGATAGTCGTCAGCGCCGACCACTGTTTTCACATGAAACTTACGATACTCACTCTTCGCTGGCTTACCATTCTTAAAGACCACGCACGCAGCCACAGGGTTCGTGCCCTGAATGTTTGAATTGTCAAAGCACTCCATATGGCGGGGTAGGCGATCGATGCCGAGATCCTTCTTCATCGTGGTAAGGAGGCGTGTAGCTCGCTGCTCGGGATTGAGCTTCTCCTGACGCTTGTAGCAGTCCCAGCGGTAACCTGAGACATTGACCTGAGCTAGTTCGAGGAGATGCTTCTTTTCGCCCCGCAGTGGCACTGTGATCCGATAGCTGCCGCTCTCCCATTCGCCGGGCTCTGCGAGTATCACCTCACGAGCCGTGCTACCGAAGCGCTGTCGCAGCTCCTCGATCAGGTAGGCGAGCAGGTCGCTCCGAGAGGAGTCAACCGTCTTCTTGAAGGTTAAGTTGTGCGCTAGGACGACCGCCCCGTGGCGCACCTGCATCATGCAGACGAACCCGTTGACATCGTCCTCATCGTAAGCAAAGACATCCGCCTCGCGAATGTTTGGTGCGACAACATGCTTGCCCGAATAGCGACGTAGCACCTCAATGTTCTGACGGTGCTGCTCAGCTCGCTCAAACTCCAGGCGCTCGCTCATACGATTCATCTCCTCTACCTCTTCTTCTATGAGGATGCTGATCTCCCCCTTGAGGATACGTCGTGCCAGTTGCACAGAGTGGGCATATTCCTCCGCCGATACGAAGCCTTGGCAGGGGCCACCGCACTTTTTAATGTGGTATTGCAGGCAAAGGTCCACTCGTCGCTCTCGAACTACCTCAGGAGTCAAAGCATAGCGACACGAACGTAGCTGAAGGACCCGATGAATTAGGTCTATCACGGTGCGAGCCATCGCCACGTTGGGGTAGGGGCCGAAGTAATCCCCTTTGCCCACTTCTTTTCTCGTGGCAAAGATGCGGGGAAACGGCTCGTCCGTGATGACGATGCGTGGGTAAGACTTGTCGTCCTTGAGTAGTATGTTGTACTTCGGCAGGTGGGTCTTGATCAAGTTATTCTCCAAAACCAAAGCTTCTGCTTCGGTATTGACCACGAAGTACTCTAGCTGGCGAATTTCGCTGACCAGTCTCGTCGTCTTCGGGTCTTTTGGCGAATTGTTGAAGTAAGAGGAGACTCGATTGCGTAGATTCTTCGCCTTGCCCACGTAGATGATCGTCCCGTTCTTGTTGCGGTACTGATAGCATCCTGGCTCTTGCGGAATGGTCGGGAGGATAGCTTTGATTTCGTCTCGGTTCATTTCGGCTGTTTCACGTGAAACGGATGCTTATCGTCCCAGTAAGACGAGGAGTATGTTGATGTCACTCGGAGAGATGCCTGGGATGCGGGCAGCCTGAGCGATGGTGGCGGGGCGGATGCGGGAGAGCTTCTCGCGAGCCTCTATGGGGAGCGCAGAGATCTGCTGATAGTCGAGCTTGTCGCCCAGCGTTAGCGACTCGAGACGGTGAAGCTTCTGAGCAGCTTGCTCCTCTCGCTCGATGTAGCCCCGATACTTGATGGCGGTTTCGGTGCGGGTCAAGATCTCCGTGTCGTCGCCAATGATATTTCTCACCTGCGTGGCGAAATCGTCTAGATGGGCTGTCAAGTCCCTGAGCGAAACGTGTGGACGAAGGAGTAGGGTAGTGAGCTTGGTGCCGAAGTCTAGTGGCTTCTCGCCTAGAGTGGTAAGAAGTTCATTAACCGCCTCAGGCTTAACGGAATAGTTGGCGCAAAGTTGCTCTAGCTCGGCCATCCTTCGCTTGATCTGCTCAAGGCGACTTAGTCGCTCTGCGGTCGCTAGTCCCAGTCGCTCCGCATAGGGCGTCAGTCGCAGGTCGGCATTGTCCTGGCGTAGGAGTATACGGTACTCAGCGCGTGAGGTAAACATACGGTATGGCTCGTCGACTCCCTTGGTAACGAGGTCGTCAATGAGGACGCCAATGTAGGCTTCGTCTCGACGTAGGACAAGGGGCTGCTCACCACGTAGCGATAAGGCTGCGTTGATGCCTGCGAGGAGCCCTTGACCAGCCGCCTCTTCGTAGCCGGTGGTGCCGTTCACCTGACCAGCTAGGTATAGGCCAGAGACTAACTTACTCTCCAGTGTGTGGTGCAGGTCGCGAGGGTCAAAGAAGTCGTACTCGATCGCATAGCCTGGGCGGTAAAGCTGCACATGTCGCAGTGCGGGGATCGTCTGTAAAGCTCTGATCTGCGTATCGATAGGGAGTGATGAACTAAAGCCGTTGAGGTAGTACTCGTTCGTCTCCTCGCCCTCAGGCTCGAGGAAGAGCTGATGTCGTGTGCGGTCGGCGAAGTTGACGATCTTCGTCTCTATACTGGGGCAGTAACGGGGTCCAATGCTCTGTATCTGACCGTTGTAGAGTGGCGAGTCGCTGAGCGAAGCTCGGAGTATGTCGTGGCAAGCTTCGTTGGTATAGAGGATATAGCAGGAGCGCTGTCGTAGCGGGGACCTTTGCATCGGGAGGAAGCTAAAGTGTCCCGTCTCGTCGTCGCCTGGTTGCTCCTCTACGAGCGACCAATCTACGGAGCGACCGTCGATACGGGCTGGTGTCCCCGTCTTCATGCGGTCGGCATGATGTCCCGCCGCTACGAGACACTCCGTGAGGCCGTGGCTAGCCGGCTCCGAGATGCGTCCGCCTGGGATCATCGTCTTGCCGAAGTGCATCAGCCCCCCGAGGAAAGTTCCAGCCGTGACGATCACCTTTGCAGCTGTAAAGGTCATGCCCAATTGCGTCACTACCAGATGTTTGCCATCCGCTGCGGCAAACTTGATGTCTACGACGAAGTCTTGCCAAAGATCCAACCCGTCTGTCCTATCTAGCTGACCTCTCCATAGCTCCATAAAGCGCATACGGTCTAGCTGCGCTCGTGGACTCCACATGGCAGGGCCCTTGCTTCGGTTGAGCATGCGCCACTGTATGGTAGCCGCGTCGGATAGTTGACCCGTATAGCCGCCGAGTGCGTCTATTTCTCTCACTATTTGTCCCTTGGCAATGCCACCCATGGCGGGGTTGCAGCTCAGCTGCGCCACTTTGTTCATATCTCCCGTGATGAGGAGTGTGGAGGCGCCCATGCGAGCTGTAGCGCACGCCGCCTCACAGCCAGCATGCCCTGCACCGATTACGATAATGTCAAAGTGAGTAGTCATTGTAGATCCGTAGCCATAGCTGACGCCCGTCAGCCTTCTGCAAAGATACGAATTTAGAGGTTAGACGCTAGAGATTAGACCTTAGAGAGCCCTCTAGTAGCACTAGTGTCTCTTGTCCAAATAGCCCGAGCTTGCCCCTTTACAGCGAGCTCTATGGTCGGTAGATGCAAGCCACTTCGAAAAAAAGATGTCGGGATTGGACTCTTGAGAGGTCCAAATCCCGACATCGTCTTGCTCCGACCACGCTCAGCTTATGAGCGTAGCTATGAGGAGGGACTTCGTACTAGCGTACTACTACCTTGGAGGTATAAGTGTGTAGATCGCTAAAGATGCGAATTACATAGACCCCAGGCTCTAGACGCTTCTCAACAGTTGTAGAGACGAGCACTCCAGACATATCGTATAGCTCGAAGGCATCCACACGACCCTGGATGTTTAGGTAGCCCTCTTCGGCGGTTACGATGGGAGCTTGAGTTGGGGCTATAGGCTCGTTGGCTAGGCCACAGCCTAGCAGGGCGGTCTCGGCTGTATGTATTGCAGCGAAGCTCTTGTTAGCCTGAGTGATGCTGGGGTGAACGATAGCAACGACCTTGCACTGGTTGCGAGCCCAAGAGGGATTAAGAGTACCCTCCAGTGTGACGGTAAATGTACCGTCTGCATTAACCTTGAGCTTATCGCCCGTAGGAGCTGTGAGGAAGAGTCGAGCAGCGGCTTCGTGCTTGTAGCTTGAACTTGCGCCAGCTTGAGAGATAGAGGGGATGTTGTCCTCCGTTACGATGACCGTCAGGTAGAGATCCTCAGGGTCAAAGCTGTGCTTAAGAGCCACACCACCGATGACAGCCGTCAGCTTACCGTCGACAATTGACTGACTTATTCGCTCTATCTTGACACCTTGCTTATCGCTCTTCACCTCCTTCTTCCACGTATTAGCCACAGCGTTACCTACTCGTCCGTCTAGGGTCAGAGATCCGTCAGCTGATGTGACTGTGCGGTTGATAGATATAGATGGGAAGCCTTTGATCAAGAAGTAGGAGCCGAGCTTATCACTTTCCTGCATTGACAAGAAGTCTTTCCTAAAGTTATGGTACGCAATGTAGCTGACTCGCATTCCCTCAGCTTGAAGCTTCTTGATGAACGATCTAATGGGAGCGTCTGCTTGAGGACAGAAAGGACACGCCTCTCCCGTGAATCGCTCTATGAGGACCGTCTCTCTGCCAATAGCAAGAATCTCTCCGATACGATAGGGTAGGTTGAGGCGACGAGTTGCTAAGATGTGTGTCTTGCCATTAATCTTAGGTACAGCAAGGTGTAGGGCACCCATACCCTCGACCTCTGCGGGGATCTCAAAGGTGTACTCTCCGGTTTTACCAGGAGCTAGAGCCGTTGTTAGGTTGTGTGCGATGCTCTTGACCTCGCTAGAGCCAAACTGGTATGAGAACTCAAAGGAGGTGATTGGGTTCACACCTAGATTGCGCAGAGAGATTTTGACAGACTGCTTTTCATTTAGCTGGATATTCCGGTCGTTCCTCTTAAAGGTTCCCGTCGCACTCATCATATAGACTGTGTTTTGTGACATGCTATTGTCTTGTAGTGTGACGAAGATAAAAGCTGAGCCGAGCTTATTTCCCTTGGCGTATTGGATGCCAAATTCTTTTTGATTAGTACTTGTGGGAAAGGGATCGGTACCAATTCCTATGTATAGAGCCTCATCGATATCCTCCTTCTTGTCAAAGGGTAGGACATATGTATCGCGCTCATTCGTGGCTACAACTTTCGTGGCAAAGCCTACTAGATAGCGCTTACCAGGCTCGGTCACAAAAGGGGTCTTGAGAGTCATCTCATTCACACCAGCAGTAATCTCACAAGGCTCGTTGTAGAGCGTAGTCTGACCATCCTCTGATAGTACGAGGAGGTAAGCATCCTTGTCCGCCTTAGCAGCGGGAAAAGATATCTTCTCAATCTTGTTTGCTCCTGCATCAGGTAGCAGGATGTAAGCCGAGAGGTAGATATTTGTCCTACCTGTGCCTATAAAGGATGGCGATTCATTACGATCCGCATAGCCAAAACCCGTAAGAGTCTTTGTGTTGGCACGTAGTGTGGATGTCGCCGTTGAGCACTGCAGTCTCAAGGCTGTCTGCTCCTGAGCAGACCCCACAGAGACTGCTAGCAAGAGGGTTAGGAGATAGCTCCATAGAGTGAGAGTAGTCGTTCGATTCATAAGATAGAGTTATTTAAAAAGTTTGATCTGCGTACAACGCTAGAGGAGAGAGCCTCGGACGCCCGCATCTCCTACCGAGAGGTAAGGCACGGACACTTGGCTTCGCTCTATCTCAAAGCTGGTTGATGGGACAAATATAGTGTTTTTTATGAAAAGATGATTCCTATGTAGGTGTGACGCATTGTGTATAATGAGTTCATCTACGTATCTGTCAAGGAAATTGAACGATTCCTCCGTGGAGATTTTTGATTTTCCAGCGAGGAGCGGAGAGATTCTTCCGAACTTTCATTTCATTCTTCCGAAGTTTCATTTCATTCCTCCGAAGTTTCATTTCATTCCTCCGAAGTTTCATTTCGCCCCTCGGTGGAGGATTTTCATTTCCTCGTGAGCTCTTGTGGGATTTCTTCGGGAGAGATTGGCATCTAGAAGTATGTCAGAGTCGCTATAGCGTGAGTCTATAGTGCTACATCGTGTGAGACTGTTGACTAATGCCACAGGGCCACGGTATGATTGCGTCCTATGTTGAGATGGAGAGAGCGGATGTGTCCGTGATGAACACACCCGCTCTCTGTGTATTGTGGAGACTAGTGGCGATGCCTTAGTTTCGCATTGTGAGACTGTTGCATAAAGGCGAATCGCTGTGTTGCTTTCGGGATTCGGCTTCGGTCACATACGGAGGTATGCTCCCTTCAGACCTCACCCTCAGCGCCTTGCGCTTCATCCTTTCTGCAAAGTCAAGACAATCTTGCTTGCAAGATTGTGAGACTGTTGACTTTTGCAACAGTCGCATTGTGACTAGCTCGCTGGGCTACGCCTCCTTGCCGAGAAGTATCTCGAGACACTTGGCAGCTGAGTAGGCGACAGGTGTACCTGGGCCGAAGATTGCTGCCACGCCTGCCTTGTAGAGGAAGTCGTAGTCCTGAGCTGGGATGACACCGCCAGCGGTGACGATGATGTCGGGACGTCCGAGCTTGCGTAGCTCCTCAATGACCTGTGGGATAAGCGTCTTGTGTCCTGCAGCTAGCGAGCTGACGCCAAGGATGTTGACATCGTTCTCAACTGCCTGACGAGCACTCTCCTCAGGAGTCTGGAAGAGAGGCCCCATATCGACGTCAAAGCCGCAGTCGGCGTAGCCAGTGGCTACGACCTTGGCACCACGGTCGTGACCGTCTTGTCCCATCTTGGCAATCATAATACGAGGCTGACGCCCCTCACGCTGTGCAAACTCTGCAGCAAGTTGCTTGGCATACTCCAGCTGCTTGTCGTGTCCTGACTCTTTTGAATACACGCCACTGATTGTTCTAATTACTGCACTGTATCGTCCGACGACTGCTTCGCAAGCGTCGGATATTTCGCCTAGCGAGGCACGTAGACCAGCTGCCTTGACGGCTAGCTCGAGGAGGTTGCCCTGCTTGGTGCGTACACACTCGGTGATCTCCTTGAGAGCTGCCTGTACGGCTTGCTCATCGCGATTGGCACGGAGCTCCTTGAGACGAGCTATCTGGCTTTGACGCACGGAGGTGTTGTCGATCTCTAGGATTTCAATGGGATCCTCGTGCTCTAGGCGGTACTTATTGATACCAATGATGACCTGCTGGTTGGAGTCAATGCGAGCCTGCGTACGTGCGGCTGCCTCCTCGATACGCATCTTGGGAAGACCAGTCTCGATAGCTTTTGCCATACCACCGATCTTCTCAACCTCCTGGATGTGCTCCCACGCTCTGTGAGCTATCTCGTCTGTGAGCGACTCTATATAATAGGAGCCACCCCAAGGATCGATAGAGCGGCAGACCTGCGTCTCCTTCTGAATGTAGATCTGCGTATTACGAGCGATACGAGCAGAGAAGTCGGTCGGCAAGGCGATTGCCTCATCAAGCGCGTTGGTGTGTAGCGACTGCGTGTGTCCGAGAGCGGCAGCCATAGCTTCAATACAGGTACGCCCGACGTTGTTGTAGGGATCCTGCTCGGTGAGCGACCATCCCGAGGTCTGGCAGTGCGTACGGAGCATGAGCGACTTAGGATTCTCAGCGCCAAAGCTCTTGACCACCTTAGCCCAAAGCATACGTGCAGCACGCATCTTGGCAATCTCCATAAAGTGATTGACACCGATGCCCCAGAAGAAGGAGAGACGTGGCGCAAACTTGTCCACAGGGATGCCCGCATTGATACCAGCGCGGAGGTACTCAATACCGTCAGCGATGGTGAAGGCGATCTCTATGTCGGCCGTGGCGCCTGCCTCCTGCATGTGGTAGCCTGAGATGGAGATAGAGTTGAACTTCGGCATCTTCTGAGAGGTGTACTCAAAGATGTCGGCGATGATCTTCATTGAGAACTCGGGCGGGTAGATATATGTGTTGCGCACCATGAACTCCTTGAGGATATCGTTCTGAATGGTGCCCGCCATCTCTTCAAGCTTAGCGCCCTGCTCTAGACCCGCATTGATGTAGAAAGCGAGGACTGGCAGTACCGCCCCATTCATCGTCATAGAGACAGACATCTTGGCCAGGGGGATACCGTCGAAGAGTACCTTCATATCCTCCAGCGAGCAGATAGAGACGCCCGCCTTGCCCACATCGCCCACGACACGTGGGTGGTCAGCGTCGTAGCCACGGTGTGTCGGGAGGTCAAAAGCGACTGATAGTCCCTTCTGACCACTCGCTAGGTTACGACGATAGAAGGCGTTACTCTCCTCAGCCGTCGAGAAGCCTGCGTACTGACGTATCGTCCACGGACGGAACGGGTACATCAAGCTATACGGACCGCGGAGGAAGGGAGGCAACCCCGACACGTAGTCGAGATGCTCTAGACCCTCTATATCGTCAGCCGTGTAGACAGGCTTCACTTTAATCTGCTCAGGCGTCGTCCAGTTTGCCTCGAGCGCATGCTCCTTGCCCCACTTAGTGGCATCGGTGCGTCCAAACTGAGAGTGACTCAGGTCAATCTCTTTATATAATGGCTTTGTCATTTGTGTGTGTTACTTAGAGGGTTACTACGCTAGTCCGAAGATCTTGTTGAAGTGTTGTAGCGTCTCCAGCACGTTGCTACGGACATGGATGAAGTGCTCGATGCCGAGAGCCTGTAGTTGCTCCGTGCAGGCAGGATTGCCCGCTACGACAAACTGCGCTCTGCCGTCGAGTAGTCGGAACGCCTCAGGAGCGAAGGTCTCGTACTCGTCATCGCTAGAGCAGAGCACCACAATGTCTGCCTTAGCTGCGACAGCTGCGTCGATACCCTCTTGGACTGTTTCGAAGCCCAGGTTGTCGATGAGCTTGTAGCCAGCGCAACCGAAGAAGTTGCCCGAGAACTGTGAGCGAGCGAGTCTCATCGCTAGATTGCCGATCGTCAGCATGAAGACGACAGGCTGCTTGCCACGCTCCGTCGTCAAGCGGAGCGTCTCAAACTCATTAGCACCACGGTCGAAGTTGAGTGGCTGTAGTCCCTCCTGCTTTTCACCAGCAGAGCAGCCACATCCGGAGGTGATGACAGCAGGTGTCGCAAGCTTCTCGTGAGCTGTCTCCGTGAAGTTTGGAAATTCGTTAGTACCCAGTAGCGTCTCCTTACGCTTTGCCACAGCTCCGTGGCGCTGCGTATTGGTCTCCTGGAGGTCACGCTGTAGAGCGCCCGAGGTGACAAAGCTCTCAAAGCCACCCTCGCTAGCACTGATCTCACCAAAGAGCTGCCAAGCCTGCTCGGCAATCACATTGGTCAAGGTCTCTATGTAGTAAGAACCCGCAGCGGGGTCAACCACCTTGTCAAAGTGGCTCTCCTCGCTCAGCAGAAGCTGCTGATTGCGAGCGATACGCTCGGAGAAGTCGTTGCTCTCCTCGTAAGTAATGTTGAAAGGTAAAACCGTAATTGAGTCAACACCGCCCAAGGCTGCCGACATCGTCTCCGTCTGTGAGCGGAGTAGGTTGACATAAGCGTCGTAGATGGTCATATTCCACTGCGAAGTGGTAGCGTGCTGGCAAATCTTAGCCGCATCGCCCTTGTACTGGTCGCCATGCGCCCCGATGATCTCGGCCCATAGCCAGCGAGCTGCACGAAACTTCGCCATCTCGAGGAAGTAGTTTGAGCTAATGCCGAAGTGGAACTTGATCCTCCGAGCTATCTCCTCGACATCATGCCCACGAGCCACCATCTGGTCAAGCACCTCCGCACCCCAGGCGAGGGCATAGGCGAGTTCCTTGACGATACCCGCACCGGCGTTGCTCAGCATAGACGCCTCTACGATGTAAAGGCGCATCTGTGGAATAGGCTTGGCAATGTTGTAGAGTTGCTCTAGGATATCGTAGCGCTGTGCATTGACCATACCCTTCATCAGTTCCATCTTGAAGGGGTTGTATTCGACAGCGCCCCTTACGGCTGCACCATTAATCTTATGCTTCTGTACGTAAGCGACGAAGAGCTCTGCCAGCTCGACTGTACGAGAGATGCAGGTCGAGAGATTGATCTCTACGGCCGTCAGGTCTATTCCCTTGAAGAGTGTCTCCAGCGTCTCAGCAGAGAGTATCGTCTTAGAGATCTTAAATCCTAGGGAAGTGACCCCCTTGTTGAGTATATCTAGAGCCTTAGCATTTGCCTCAGCGGGATCCGTAACCTTGATCTCTTGGCGTACGAGCCACTCATTGTCTAGCTTCGTCGATCGCACGTAGGGATACTCACCAGGTAGTGCCAGACGTGAGGCATATTGAGCGATGTCTTCGCGTCTGTACATAGGCTGTAGACTAAAGCCTTCGGGCGTACGCCATACGAGCCGCTTGTCAAAGGAGGCACCCTTGAGATCGACCGTGACCTTCTCCAGCCACTGCTCTTTGCTTACGGGGGGAAAATCCCCAAAGAGCCGTTCTCTTTTATTTGCCATATCGTATTATGTGTGTGTTGTGTGAATTGATTGCGCAAAAGGTGCAACAATGAGGACTCTCTCCTATCCGATAGAAGCTAGTCAACCGCGTTGCTATCCGCAAAGATAAAAATTTCTCTTCAATAGAGCGTCACCTAAGCCTATTGTCCTCACGACAATAGCGCCAAAGGCTACAGATCTACGAAGCTCTTGCGACGCAAGACGAAGTCGCGTCCGAGGTACTTCTCACGCACGAGAGCGTTGTCTGCAAGCTGCTCCGCCGTACCCTGGAAGAGTACCTTGCCCTCGAAGAGTAGGTAGGCACGATCCGTGATACTAAGCGTCTCATTGACATTGTGATCCGTGATCAGGATGCCGATGTTGCGCTGCT
>NZ_CAMYEZ010000039.1 GCF_947254915.1 uncultured Porphyromonas sp.
GAGGGAAGGAAACGAAAGTAGGTCAGAAAACTTTCGTTTCCCGACCTACTCGATTATCTTTCCTTAAGCCTACGCTAACCCAACCCAAGTGCGAGATGAGCTATAGATCCATTTCACCGACCAGTTTGACCTTTACCCCAGATTAGAGGTTTGAGGGGGCAGAGCGAGGCGTGCAAAAAGAGGGAGTACCACCACTGCTGGTGATACTCCCTCATTGATGCAGGTGTGTGGCTCTAGTGCTTAGCTATAGCGTTTAGCTTTGGACTTGAAGCGATAGAGCCGACCTCTAGGGGGACGGCTACTTCTTGGAGTAGTCGTAGAAGCCTTTGCCACTCTTGCGTCCGAGCTGTCCGGCACGAACCATCTTGCGGAGCAAGGGGTGTGGACGGTACTTAGGATCGGCGTACTCGTTGTTGAGCACCTCCATAATAGCTAGACAAACGTCTAGACCGATGAAGTCGCCCAGTGCGAGCGGTCCCATAGGGTGATTAGCGCCGAGCTGCATAGCGGTATCGATCTCCTCGACGGTGGCTACGCCATCGGCATACTCACCGATAGCCTCGTTGATCATCGGGATGAGGATACGGTTGACGACAAAGCCTGGAGCCTCGCTCACTCTGACGGCTGTCTTGCCGAGCTGCTCACAGAGTGTGAGGGTCGTCTGGAGTGTCTGCTCAGAGGTGCACTGACCACTGATGACCTCAACGAGCTTCATGACAGGTACGGGGTTGAAGAAGTGCATACCGATGACCTGCTCAGGACGCTTGGTGACGCTGGCTAGCTCGGTGATGCTGAGCGAAGAGGTGTTTGTAGCAAAGATTGCTGAGGGCTGGACGAGACCATCGATCTCGCGGAGTATCTCTTTCTTGACCTCCATCTCCTCAGAGATAGCCTCGATGACGAGATCAGCCTGAGCGATGTCGGCATAGTCTGTCGTGACGGTGATGCGTCCGATGATCTGCTTGAGATCGTCGGCGGTCATCTTGCCCTTCTCGACGAGGCGGTTGAGCCCTTTGTTCATACGCTGCATAGCACGGTCTAGTGACTCGTTGCTACGTCCTTTCATCGTGACGGCGAGACCCTTCTGCGCCATCGTCTGCACGATGCCTGCACCCATGGTGCCATTGCCTAATACGACTATTTTCATAAAGTGATTGGTTTAAAATAGAGCGTGCCGCAGGGGTGGCGACACGCTCTAGTAAGTTTTAGAATTGTGGTTTGCGCTTCTCTAAGAAAGCGGACATACCCTCGCGCTGCTCGGGATGTGCGAAGGCGTTGCTAAAGAGATCGTTCTCGATGGCAATGCCTGTATCTATATCACTCTGCAGCCCCCGATTGATAGCACGCTTGGATATCGCTACGGCGTGTGGCGACTTGCTCGCTATCTCCTCAGCCAGCTCGGTCACGGTGGACATGAGGGCGTCGGACTCTACGACACGGTTGACCAGTCCTAGAGTGAGCGCCTCGTCTGCCTTGACGACACGTGCGGTGTAGATGAGCTCCTTGGCGGCGCCTGCCCCGATGAGACGGGGTAGACGCTGTGTGCCACTGAAGCCTGGGGGTATGCCTAGACCGACTTCGGGCTGACCAAACTTAGCCTTGTCACTGGCGATACGTAGGTCGCACGCTAGGGAAAGCTCGCAGCCACCACCGAGTGCAAAGCCGTTTACCGCAGCTATGACGGGGCAGTAGAGTAGCTCTACCTTGCGAAAGACACGAGCGCCGTGCTCTCCGAAGGCGAGTGCCTCCTCGGGCGTTAGCTCTACCATCTCAGCGATGTCAGCCCCCGCAACGAAGGAGCGTCCAGCTCCTGTGATGACGAGGACGCGCAGAGTGCGCTCCTGAGCGATCTGATCGATGACGATCTCTAGCTCACTGAGTACCTGCGTAGATAGTGCATTGAGTGCTTCGGGGCGATCAATCGTTAGGGTACCGATCTGCCCATTGGCACTGACACTATAATGTATGGTCTGGAAGTCTGTCATGGCAGTGTAGGGTGTTTTTACTTCTTGTTAGCTTGAAGCGTCTTGAGACGCTCAGTGAGGACGGGCAGTACCTTGTGCAGGTCGCCTACGATACCGAGGTCGGCTACCTGGAAGATGGGAGCAAACTTATCCTTGTTGATGGCAATGATGTACTCCGACTCCTCCATACCAGCGAGGTGCTGGATAGCACCTGAGATACCGCATGCGAAGTAGATGTCAGGACGTACGGTTTTACCAGTCTGTCCGACCTGTCTCTCATGTCCGATGATACCCGCATCAACCATAGCACGTGAGGAGGAGACCTCAGCCTTGATGGTCTGTGCTAGAGCCTTGAGCTTATCAAAGCCACCGTCGGTACCTACACCACGTCCGCCAGATACGAGTACGCTAGCCTCGGTGATGTCGACCATATTCTTGGTCTCGTGCTTCTTGTTAACGAGACGTACCTTAAAGCGACGCTCGTCAAAGGGTACCTTGACCTCCTCGACCTCGCCAGTGCGTGTCTTGTCGTCAGCCTTGCGACGCATGACACCTGGGCGTACGGTAGACATCTGAGGTCTATTCTGATCGCAGAGGATGGTTGCCATAAGGTTACCACCGAAAGCGGGACGGGTCATCATGAGGTTACGATCCTCACCGATCTCTAGAGACGTACAGTCTGCCGTGAGTCCAGTGCGTAGACGCGCAGAGAGACGAGGAGCAAGGTCACGCCCGATGGTGGTAGCACCAAAGAGGACGATCTCAGGCTTGTAAACGGTGATGATATGATAGACTGCCTGTGCGTACTGCTCGGTGAGATAATCTTTGAGATTGGGGTCATCGACGACTAGTACACGATCAGCACCTGCATGGATGAGCTGGTCTGATAGCCCCTTGACCTGATAGCCACATAGGATGGCTGTGACCTGTTCGTTGATCTGATCGGCTAGATCACGAGCCTTGCCGATGAGCTCAAAGGCTACATTCTGGATGACGCCTTCACGTTGCTCAGCGAAGACTAGAATTCCTTTATACTGTGTCTTATCCATATCAGATGATGAATTTCTCTTTAAGTTTCTCGATAATCAAATCAGCAGCCTCCTCAGGAGTCAGATCCTCGTAGAGAGTACCCATAGCCTTGGCACCCTTGGTGAAGGACTTCTTGACGCGCGTGGGAGAGCCCTTGAGTCCTAGACGCTCCTCCTCAACGGGGAAGCTATCAGCGGTCAGCGTAGTGATCTCCTTGTCAAAGGCGGTCATGATGTCGGGGACATTCATGTAGCGAGGCTCATAAGCTGATGCTAGGAAGGTGAGCATACAGGGGGTATCGACCTCTAGGGTCTCGTGTCCCTCCTCGACATTGCGCATGACGGTCAGGGTCTTCTTGCCATCATAGTCTACATGCTCTACGTAGGTGATCTGAGGCAGGTCTAGTTGCTCAGCGATCTGAGGACCTACCTGAGCTGTATCACCATCGATAGCTTGACGACCTGCTAGGACGATGTCGTAGTCGATCGTCTTGAGTGCCTGAGAAATGGTGTAGCTGGTAGCGAGGGTGTCAGCACCTCCGAAGCGGCGGTCGGTGATGAGGTAACCCTTGTCACAACCCATAGCGAAAGCCTCACGAAGGATGGCGGTAGCCTGGGGCGGTCCCATGGTGATGACGCTCACCTCAGCACCAAACTGATCCTTGAGGAGCAGAGCCTGCTCGAGTGCCCCCTTATCGTCGGGGTTCATAATGCTGGGTACGCCATCACGGATCAGAGTGCCCTTGACGGGGTCAAGCTTGATCTCAGTGGTATCGGGTACCTGCTTGATACATACTATAATCTTCATATGTCTAATAAGTGTCCTAAGGGGTCATTACTTGAGTAGGTGCGCTGCGATAACCATACGCTGTACCTCGCTGGTACCCTCGTAGATCTCGGTAATCTTAGCATCACGCATCATACGCTCTACAGGATACTCACGGGTGTAACCGTAGCCACCGTGGAACTGTACAGCCTTTGTCGTCATATCCATAGCGGTCTCAGCGCAGAAGAGCTTAGCCTCGGCTGCCTCTAGGTTGTACGAGAGACCATTGTCCTTGCACCAAGCTGCACGACGTACGAGCAGGCTAGCGCAGTCAATGCGAGCCTTGAGGTCTGCTAGCTGGAACTGCGTGTTCTGGAACTTGGCAATGCTGCGTCCGAACTGCTTGCGCTCCTTCGTATACTTGACAGTCTCATCCATAGCGCCACGAGCGATACCGAGAGCCTGAGCAGCGATACCGATACGTCCGCCATCGAGGGTGTGCATAGCTACCTTGAAGCCACCGCCTACCTTGCCGAGGAGACGATCCTTGGGGATGCGGCAGTTCTCCATAATCAGCTCGCACGTAGCGGAGCCACGGATACCGAGCTTGAGCTCATGCTTACCTACAGAAAAGCCGGGGTCGTCCTTCTCAACGATAAAGGCTGAGATGCCCTTGTTGCCCTTGCTCTTGTCCGTCATAGCGAAGATGATGTAGACGTGAGCGTACTCAGCATTGGTGATAAAGATCTTATTACCATTGAGTATGTAACACTCCTCCTCCTCGACAGCAAAGGTCTGCTGTGCGGAAGCATCTGTACCAGCATTGGGCTCCGTGAGACCGAATGCTCCGATCCACTCACCAGAGGCTAGTTTAGGTAGATAATGCTGCTTCTGCTCCTCCGTACCAAAGCTCATGATAGGATCACAGCATAGTGATGTGTGAGCAGAGACGACAACGCCTGTGGTAGCACAGACACGGCTGAGCTCCTCGACAGCCATCGTGTAGATCTGTACGGTAGAGCCTGATCCTCCGTACTCCTTGGGAATGGGGATACCCATAATGCCCAGCTTGCTCATCTTCTGAACAGTCTCGATGGGAAAGCGCTCCTGCTCATCGATCTCTGCAGCGAGAGGCTTGACCTCTTTCTCTGCAAACTCTCTGATCATTTGCAAGAATAGCTCCTCTTGTGGGGTCTTACTAAAGTCCATAGTTTGAAATATGATTGTCTATAATAGTGTGTTGTTGCTTGATAAGGCCTGTCGCCCGAAGGCGGCAGGCTCTAGAAGTAGTGTCGTAGGACTACTGACGCATGGGCTTGACATCGTCCACGTAGTGTAGCGTAGCCTCGGTGGCTGCCTCTATCTCCTCACGTGTGACGCCGTCACGGATCTCTGTGACGTAGAGTCCCTGACCCTTGCGCACCTCGATGACGCAGAGCTCGGTGATGATGAGGTCTACCTGACCAGCTGCTGTCAGTGGCAGAGTACACTTCTTGAGGATCTTGGCCTTGCCCTTTGCAGTGTGAGTCATAGCAAGGATCACCTTGCGGGTACCTACGAGCAGATCCATAGCACCACCCATACCGGGAGCGAGCTTGCCAGGGATAATCCAGTTAGCTAGGTCACCAGCCTCATCGACCTGTAGTGCACCGAGGATGCTTACATCCACGTGACCTCCACGGATGATACCAAAGGAGGTAGCACTATCGAAGGTGGCAGCCTCAGGCACAGCGGTGATAGCACCACCACCAGCATTGATCCAGAGGGGATCCTCCTGACCTGCAGCTGGAGCGCTACCCATACCGATCATACCATTCTCAGACTGTAGCATCACATGCACACCAGGCTTAAGATAGTTGGGTACCATCGTGGGTAGACCGATGCCGAGGTTGACGACATCGCCATCCTTTAGTTCTAGGGCTACGCGCTTGGCGATAACCTCTCTGACTTGATTCTTGTCTAGTTCCATATCGTATTATACCTTGATTTATATTACTTCTTAGTTATAGCAGGCTGAGTACTACTTGCCTTCGGCAGCCTCTTTGCGACGAACGATCTCCTGGCAGATGAAGGAAGCTACATCATCGGCAAAGGTGTTGGCTCCAAAACCAGCGTCAAAGCCTAGCTCCTTGGCTAGCTCGTGCGAGATACGTGGTCCACCACAGATGATGATCATCTTGTCGCGTAAGCCCTCAGCCTCGACAAGCTCGATGAACTCGGTCATGTTCTTGATGTGTACATCCTTCTGCGTGACAGTCTGCGAGACGAGAAGAGCATCGGCATTCATCTCAATACCCTTGGCAATGAGCTCCTCGTTGGGAACCTGACTACCGAGGTTGTAAGCGTCGATCATATCGTAGCGCTCCAGACCGTAGTGACCTGCGAAGCCCTTCATATTCATGATTGCATCAATACCGACCGTGTGGGCATCGGTTCCTGTACTAGCTCCTAGCACGACCAGCTTACGTCCGATGTGTGTGCGGATGAACTCGTCGGTCTCCTCCATGCCCCAGGTGGTCGACTCGACTTTGGGCACGTAAATGTTGGAGTAGTCAACCGTATGGGTGCAACTACCATAACAATTGAAGAAGGTAAAGCCCTTGGTCAACTCCTCAGAGAAGACAACCATCGGGTTTTGTAGTCCCATCTCCTTAAGTAGGAGCTTAGCAGCCTCCTCGGCCTCAGCCCCTTTAGGTACAGGCAGCGTGAAGCTCAGCTGTACCTTACCATCGTTCATGGTATCGCCGTAAGGCTTTACTTGTGAGAGGTCGAGGGTGCGGTCAAAGTCCTTCGCCTCCATTGAATATAGTCCTCCACTCATAGCTTGCCTTGTATCTTACGGTTCTTCATTAGTTCCAGTGTTGGGTTGTAGTAGCGCTCGCTCTTTGGCTTGACACCGTCCAACCCACGTCCTCCATCCAGAGGACGCTTGATATCTGCAAAGATACCCTTAGAGAGCGCGGTAAAGAGTCCCTCGCCCTTGATCTCCTCGAGGAGGTCTAGCGTCTTGTCTAGTACCTCACGAGCACGGCTCTGGATGATACCACCCTCCTTAAATTCAACCTCGTCTCCGATGGAGCGCATATTGTTGAAGATGTATCGTGCATTCTCGATTGAGAGGAAGCGGTCGCTCATGAAAGGCGTATGGATAGCCTCCGTCGGCATACCAAGGAGCTGTAGTCCCTGATGCGTCCAGATACCGATTATATTAAAGAGTGCATCCTGTATGTGACCACGGAAGATGTTTCCAGTCATAAACTTCGTAGGAGGCATATACTTGAGCGGAGCCTTGGGGAAGATCTCACGCGTCATCTGAGCCTGTGCGAGCTCGAAGAGGAAACCGTTCTCGGTCATCGGATCCATCTCGAAGGCGTGTCCTAGACCCATCTGCTCCTCGGGAAGTGCAGCTCGTAGGGCAAACTGCTCATTGATGAAGTCAGACGCAAGGACCGTGTGCGCCTGCTCAATAGCGTCAGCCGTCGTGAGGTAGTTGTCCTCACCCGTATTGATGATGACGCCTGCGAAGCCATTGATCACACGACTGGTATACTGGTCAATGATCGTGCGCTGCATATTGATGTCACGGAAGAGGATACCGTAGAGCGCATCGTTAAGCATGACGTCCAGTCCCTCGAAAGCTCCCATGATGGCGATCTCTGGCATACAGAGACCAGAGCAATAATTACAGAGACGCACGTACTTGCCACGCTCCTCACCTACCTCGTCAAGCGCTTTGCGCATAATGCGGAAGTTCTCCTGCGTCGCATAGGTACCACCGAAACCCTCGGTCGTAGCACCGTAGGGAACGTAGTCAATCAAGCTCTGTCCCGTAGTACGGATCACAGCGATAATATCAGCACCCTGTCGTGCAGCAGCCTGCGCCTGGATCACGTCCTCGTAGATATTACCCGTAGCGACGATTACATAGAGGTAGGGCTTAGGTCCCTCACCGATCGTCTTGAGGTAATTCTCACGACGCTCTCTATGCTCGACGATGCGCTGCATACCCTTGAGGATGTATGGCTCTAGTACATCGGCTATCTCTTGTGGCGTGCGTGCTGGATAGTGAGTCAAGTTTATCTCTCCACGAGCCACTCCCTCGGCAATCTGCTGTGGATCCATACCCGTAGCAAGCATTGCGTTGGCAAGGTAAAAGAAAGCTCCGTCTGATAGAGCCTCCTGCTCCTTAATGTGTGTCACGACGACGTTGGGCAGAGGCACGTCATGCTCATCCACTCCGTCAATCCCGACGAAGCGACAGAGCGTGCGCTCGACCGTCACAGTCGTATAGCGGTCAACAAAGCTCTGCACCTCCTCGGCGATAGCGCCGGCAGCATTGCGTGCTTTGTCCACTTTGGCAAAGTCTATACCTACTTTACTTGTCTTCATTCTTTGTTGCTAAGTTCTTTTCGCATAAATCTAATAGCTCCCTATCCATGCCTAGTATCTCTGCTATGCGGAGAGCCTCGTGAGGCGCATCGGTTTGGGTGTCGTGTATGAGAGAGTAGTCGATACAACGATTGAGCTGGTTGATCTCAAGAGGCTTGCGTAGGCGCTCCTCCACGAAGCCCCGTACTCTCCATCTGTGGCATCGCCCCAAGATACCACTATAGTGTGTCGTGATGATAGCTCGCACAGCATACTGAGCGAAGAGCTGTACGAGTGCACTCACCAGAGCGTGACCCTCCTCGGGATTGGTCGTGCGAGCTGGTTCATCAATGAGTGCTAGGACTTGTTTGCCTTCCTTGACCGACTCAATGATTCGATTGAGGCGTAGCATCTCAGCTCCATAGGAGGAGAGACCCGACTTAATATCTTGGTCATCTCCGATGGAGAAGATTACTTCATCCACAGGCACCAGCCGAACTTGCTGAGCCGTTACATAGCAACCAAACTGCATGAGACACTGCGCCAGTCCTATGGAAGCTAGGAGAACGCTCTTACCCGCCATATTAGCCCCCGTGATGAGCGTGGGCTGATCGGAGTAAGAGATCGTCACTGGCTGGAATCTGTCCTGTCGCTCAGCTAGATGGTAAGCCACCTCTGGGTGTATCAGATCTGTTAGAGTGCTCTCGCCAGAGCGTATCGGTTTAGGACGGCAACACCCATGTGCTACAGCCCACTGAGCGATAGCGTGTAGCTTGTCTATCTGAGCCAAAGCCATAAGCGCCTCCTCTATCTGATCAGCATAGGGGTGCAGCGCCTCGGTGAGACGCTTGCGCACACGATCCTCTTCGATAGCACATTGGACTGCAAGTTCATCTCGCTCGGTCTCTTCGGAGGTACGCTCCATCTGCTTGCGCAGTGAGCGTAGCACCGTACTATAGCTGTCGCTAATGTAGAAGCTCGGTAGTCGCTCCCCATCGATGTCCAGTATATCCACGACCTCAGTGAGTGAGTGACACTGTAAGATCTCTAGATGATACTGCTCGGCGAGGCTACGCACCTTCTCCTCAATGAGCGCAAGTCGCTTGATCTCAAAGAGGTCAATGTCACTACAGATGACCTGAGGCTGTCGGACCGTCTCGATAGAGCCCGACACATTCATCAGCTCGCAAAGGTGGATTGCCACCTCTTGCATACCTTTCTGCTGCTCATGGTCGGACAGGTAGCCTATGTAGCGAGCGACCTCATCTAGTCTCTGCTCAATAGCCTCCACCTCAACACTCCAGGGCGTAGCCAGCATAGCCATACGTCCTGGAGAAGAGTTGAAGTGCATCTCCTCCACGACATAGCGCAGTCCGCTTATTTGGTCTATACAACTACGTAGATCTTTCATAGCCTTCTAACATCATATACAGGGACCTCTAGAGTCTCGGATAGTCGCTCGCACATGCGCTCACTGTCTAGACGATAGCCCGATGGGGCTAAAGGGTTGAACGTGACCGCCATAAGTTTACTACTATATAGAGTCTTTATCTCCCTGCCAGTAGCTAGATAACTCTGCACAGCTTGTCCCGATGCAAAGATACGAGTAAAGTCTTTGATGACAAGCTGTCTGTGTCGCTTTATGAGTCTCAGTTGGTTTAGTAGCTTATCACTGACCACGCCAGGGACGTAGAGCGTATCGCCCTCAGCCAGCCAAGTCGTATCACGCCACATGTCAGGGGTGAGCGCAGAGGCAAAGCCTGGATCTACGACGGCTCCCTCATCGGTTAAGAGACGAACGCCCTTGTCCACCTCAGCGAGCTGCTCGGCAAGCTTTCTGTCGGTCAGCTGAGGCAGACGAATCAGGCGCATCAGTTCACGCATACGCTTGATGAGCTGCTCGGGTTGAGCCGAGTAGGCACTACCCGTAGCCAGCACCATCCCCTCGGCCACCGAGGGCGATGCCAGCGAGAGACGCGAGAGCGCTCCGTCGATGAGAGTCAGATCGACACCCTCCTGCCTCATCCTCGTGACTACACGACGCAGACCTCCCGTCGAGGGGGGACCTGCGATGAGCGTCTTACCGATACCACGTGCTCGGGCATAGATAAGCCGTCCGATAGAGGAGGAGTAGATGCGATCAATGTCAAATATTTCAGCTGGAAGGAGCTTCTTGCGAAAGAAGTTCTCCGCTGTTACAAAGCGCATCCCCTCGTGAAGGGTTATCTCAGGCTTGTCCGTCTGTGTCACCTGATCACGTAGCTCTCCATCTATGCCGATTGATGTCAACGCTAGCTGTAGCTTTGGGTATCTCTCTCGGAGAGCACCAAGGATGTAGTTAAGACTTTCCGTCTTGCCCACATTCTTAGCCGTCCCTACGATAGCGAGACTCTTGAGCTGAGCTATGTTTGCGATGAATGGCATAAGTAGTTGATTTGGTATCAGGAGAGCTACGTAATCAAAGGCGTGAGGAGCTTTTATCCCTTGTGAGCTTCGCGCCACTTACGGCTACGCTCCTTGCGGTCTAGATGCTCAGGAGCCATAGCTAGACGATCGCCCGTGAGGAGTCCATAGACTCCCTCATGACGAGCTTTCTTACAGTCAGGACACTGACAGGGCTCCTCCTTGTAGTCGCTAGGCTCGGTGTAGGTCGTGATGACGCCCTCGTAGTTACGTAGCACTACACGGTGAGGCGACTGAGAGATCACATAGTTTGGCATGACTGGGGTCTTGCCACCACCACCTGGAGCGTCTACGACGAATGTAGGTACAGCATATCCTGACGTATGTCCACGTAGAGCCTCAATGATCTCGATACCCTTAGAGACTGGCGTACGGAAGTGAGAGATACCCCGTGAGAGGTCGCATACATATATATAGTATGGACGCACGCGCATCTTGACCAACTCATGGACGAGGTGCTTCATGATCGAGGGGCAGTCGTTGATGCCACGTAGTAGCACCGACTGATTACCTAGCGGTATGCCCGCATTTGCCATACGCTCGCACGCCTCACGACTCTCGCGCGTCACCTCGTTGGGGTGGTTAAAGTGCGTATTGAGCCAGATCGGATGATACTTGCTCAGCATCTGTACTAGCTCAGGAGTGATACGCTGTGGGCATACGACAGGTGTACGTGATCCGATGCGGATGATCTCCACGTGGGGGATCGCACGTAAACGCTGTATGATATACTCGAGCATCTTGTCGCTGACCATCAGAGCGTCACCACCAGAGAGTAGCACGTCGCGCACTTCAGGTGTCTGCTCGATGTACTCAATACACTTCTCAATGCGCTCCTTAGGCGAGGCAGCGTCCTTTTGTCCAGCGAAGCGGCGACGCGTGCAGTGACGGCAGTACATAGAGCACATGTCGGTGATCAGGAAGAGGACACGATCAGGATAGCGGTGTGTCAAGCCAGGTACGGGTGAGTCCTCATCCTCACTTAGCGGGTCTAGCTGATCCTCTGGGCTTACGTGTAGCTCATTGATCGTCGGGATCGACTGCTTACGCACAGGGTCGTTCGGGTCGTTCGGGTCAATCAGACTGAGATAGTAAGGCGTGATAGCCATACGGATCGTCTTGAGAGACTCGCGTACACCCTCCTCCTCTTCGGGTGTTAGTCTGATATATTTCTTGAGCTGGTCCAGTGTTTCTATACGGTTACGTACCTGCCAGTGCCAATCATTCCAATCAGCGTCAGATACTTCGGGAAAGAACTCTTTCCTTCTGCTTTCGTTCATTGTGTGTGTGATTGATAGGGGATTGAATTTCGATAAAGGCTAAGAGATTAGAGTGTCTTGGATACACTCTAATCTCTCAGCGGTTCACTTAAGCATAGAGCTCAGTGAAGATCTTACGCAGCGCCTCACTCTCGCGAAGCTCCTGTAGTGTGATCTCTGCGTGACCCTTCGTGTAACCATTGCCCACGATCATCGTCACATCCTTGCCGACACCCTCAGCGCCTAGAGCTGCCTTGGTAAAGCTCGTAGCCATAGAGAAGAAGTAGACGACACCGTCATCCTTCGTGCAGAGGATACTGGTCATCTCTGTATCGGTGATATTGACATTGTTGATCGTGACATCACACATCTTACCATCGGTGAGCTTCTCGATCTCCTCCATGACGGGTACAGGCTGTGTAGCATTGCCTGAGAAGACATAGTCGCAGAAGCCGAGCGCCTTCAGACGATCGGTACTACGCTGTGAGTGGCACATGCCGATAACCTTACCTGTGACACCAGCACGCTTCTTAGCCTCGTAGCAGCAGAGCATACCGCTCTTACCACCAGCACCGATGATGAGGACCGTGTCGCCGGGCTTGACTAGCTTAGCCACCTGAGCAGGAGCACCAGCTACGTCTAGAGCTGAGAGAGCGAGGTTCTCGGGTAGGTCTTCGGGGATCTTAGCGTAGATACCGCTCTCAAAGAGGATAGCCTTACCGTCGATGTCTACCTGGTCAATGTCGGGGCGGATATCCTTGATCTTGTCAATGCGTAGGGGAGTCAGAGAGAGAGACACGAGAGTAGCGATCTTGTCGCCCTCCTTGAGGTCTATCTTACCCTTGAGCGCATCACCGATCTTCTCGACAGTACCGAGGAGCATACCACCAGAGCCTGTGACTGGGTTGCGGTGCTTACCCTGCTTCTCGACGATACCCATCATGATCTCGGCGATCTTTGCCTTGTCGCCACCAGCCTGCTCCTCGATCTGCGTGAAGCTAGCTGAGTCGATGTTTAGCGTCTGTACATCGATGAGGATCTCGTTGTCGTAGATCTCATCCATGTTGTTGTCGATCTTGTCTGCGGGCTGTGGGAGCACGCCCTTAGGGGAGATGACACGATGCGTGCCATACTTGTTTCCTTTCTTCTGCATATAAAGTTGATATGATTGATTATGTGATTGTATTAGTAAATAGGGGAAAATCAATACCCTTTAGTGGCGTGGAGCCAGTGAAAGGATCTGACGAGCCTCTGCCGGATTAGCGATCTCACGGCCCAGCTCATGAGCTATTCGTGCAGCCTTAGCGACTAGCTCGCCATTGCTCTTGGCGAGGACTCCCTTAGATAGGTAGAGGTTGTCCTCAAAGCCGACACGTACGTGACCACCCATACCGATAGCAGCTGCTGCTAGTGGGAACTCATGACGACCGATACCCGTGGCCGTCCAGGTAGAGCCTGCAGGGATGTTGTTGACCAGCCAAGCTAGATTGTCAGCCGTAGCGGGTGTGCAGCCGAAGACACCTAGCACGAAGTTAAACTGCATAGGATCTCCAGGTACCTCACCTCTCTGAGCTAGACGCAGGATGGTATCTAGATGACCCATCTCAAAGCACTCGTACTCAGGCTTGATCTTGTTCTCGATCATACGCTTGCCGAAGGCACGCATCATAGGGATGGTGTTTTCAAAGACTTCATCGCCAAAGTTGCACGTACCACAGTCTAGCGTAGCCATCTCAGGCATCAGCTCAGTAGGCTGTAGACGCTCCTCAGCGGTCATACCTACGGCACCACCCGTCGAGGGGATGATGATCACGTCAGGGATGACCTTGTAGATAGCGTCCAGTGCCTCCTTAAAGCGTGCCTTGGACTGTGTCGGCGTACCATCGTCCTCACGGACATGGACGTGGATGACAGCTGCTCCAGCATCATATGCGGACTTAGCCTCGCGGACGATCTCATCAATCGTATAGGGGACTGCGGGGTTCTGCTCTTTGGTTACCTCGGCACCGCAGATCGCTGCCGTTAGGATTAGTTTATCCATAGCTTTAGAGAGTTGTATAGATTAAGACTTGCGCTGGCACTTCTTAGGTACTACACAAGTACCATGTGCACGGCATACGACGACAGGCTCTGCGAGCACATCTGCAGCAGAGGCGCTGATATCTGTGCGTGGAGCGATCACCTTGCGAGCCTCAAACTGCATCTGGCGTGATGAATTACCGACCTGGGTAATCTCGCCGACTGCCTCTATATAGTCGCCAGCATAGACAGGAGCTAGGAACTCGACCTTGTCATATGCACAGAAGAGACCCTCGTCGCCATCCTGTATGATAAGTAGCTCTGTAGCTACGTCACCAAAGAGTTGGAGCATCTTAGCACCATCTACTAGATTACCACCGTAGTGCGCATCAGCACTAGACATACGTAGACGGATCATTGATTTTGGATTTGCCATTTTTTCTGGGGAAAGTTAAAGTGATTGATTGGTCAGAGCCTGTCTTAAAGGGGGGGGGAGCCTACTCAGGAGCTCCTGCGACAGCACTCCAAATGTGTGTATAGAGTCTTCCGTACGACTTACTCAAAGATGTAGTCTACGAAGATGCCAGAGGTATGTACCGCCTCGGGGCTAATCTGACCTACGGGGACGAGCTCGTCAATCTCCGCGATGACGCAGTCAGCAGCCATCGCCATTAGAGGCTGGAAGTTTTGGGTCGTACCCTTGTATACGAGGTTACCCGTCTCGTCACCGACAGTACCCTTGATGAAAGCCATGTCAGCGCGTAGCGGTAGCTCGAGGAGGTAGTCCTGTCCGTTGATGTTGATGACCTTCTTGCCCTCAGCAATGATGGTGCCCAGTCCAGTCGTCGTCAGGACGCCTCCGAGACCACAGCCACCCACACGGATACGCTCAGCTAGTGTACCCTGAGGGCTAAACTCGACCTCTAGCTCACCATTGTTCATCTGCTCAGCGGTCATTGGGTTCGTACCAATGTGCGAGACGATCAGGTGCTTGACCTGCTTATTGGCGATGAGACGACCACAGCCACGGTCGGGATAAGAGGTGTCATTGACGATCATCGTAAGATCCTTGACCCCGCTCTCGACCAGCACGTCAACAATACGCTCAGGAGTCCCATTAGCGAGAAATCCCCCGATCATGATAGACATACCATCGTGCAGCTTAGCTTTGAGCCCTGCTTTATCGATTGATTTTTTCATAGATCTGTGTGTTTATATATTTTGAACTTGCTATCGTTGATTGTTTTTTTGGTCGCTCAAGGTACCTGCTCTTGGCACCATTACGACATAGCTACAGAGTCGTCAAGCCTCTAGGCACGAGCACAGCGTCAGAACCGCTCGGAGTGAGGTGAAGCCAAGCAACTCTTCGCATAGTATACTCTTCGTGACACCGTGAGTATCAGCCTTTATGTAGCCTTCGTTGTACAACTCTTCAAAGGTACGAAGATTTTGCGAATAAACCGTATCATCTTCCATCTCCGTAGATTCAACTATCAAATGCAACTGAATTGGCTTCATAGCGCTACTGACACTCATAGATCTTCGCTAAGTTCGATCTCTCACGAGGAATTTCCCCAATAGCTCATGGGGAAACGAAAATCCTCCACGGAGCCGGGAAATAAAACTTCGGAAGAATGAAATGAAACTTCGGAAGAATGAAATGAAAGTTC
>NZ_CAMYEZ010000040.1 GCF_947254915.1 uncultured Porphyromonas sp.
TCCCTACAGGGCGACATCCCCAATCCCCACGTGGAGATTCTCAAATCCTCACGTGGAAAATGAAAAATCCCCACGGAGGGCCGAAATAAAACTTCCGAAGAATGAAATGAAACTTCGGAAGAAAGAAATCAAAGTTCCGAAGAAATGATTCTCGCCTCAGTGGCAAATGAAGAACAGCCACGCAGGAAATCGGCATTTCCCACGTGGCTGTCATAATCGAAGTAGCTCTTTAAAAGCTTTTCTTTACTAGCAGGATTTATTAGTCAAGTAGAAGTGAGTAGCTGACACCTTCTATCTGAAGGATGTAAGTACCTCGGGAGTAACTCGTAACATCTATGGTCAAAGCTCCACAGTCATCAGCTACACCCTGCAGGACTAACCTACCCGCACCATCGTATAGCGCTAGCCGAGCGTACGGGGTAGCGTCCTCAATGCTCAGAGTCGTAGTAGCTGGTGAGGGATAGAATTTGACTTTATTCGCTGGAGCTGGGCTGATACTATTGTATCCACCATAAGGCATCTCCTTCTTTTCTCCAGCATCAAGGACTAGCTGGAGCACCCTCCAGTTCTTTTGCTGCGCCTTTGCTACCTGCGCCTTAGAGCAGACGTTGCCCTCAGCTTTTGTGGCATCAATTAGTAGTAAAGTACCCTCTGTCAAGCCTGTGCGACTAGGTAGTGAAGCGATCAGCTTATCAGTAGCTTCCTCGCTCAACTTGTTGTCTTGACACTCAATACGCTCTAGCTGATTCGTATCATCAATGCGTAGAGAGGTCACCTCATTGCCCGAGAGCTTCAGCTGCTTGAGCGTTCCCTTGAGGACTACTTGCCTAGCTACGAGCGTATAGACTTGGTCGTCTTTAGCCTTGCGCACTCCCTCGCCGAGACCCTCTGCTACGATAGGATTCTGAGCATCCAATGCTAGGGTCACCTTTTCGCCAGGGATCTTGTCCGTAGCAAAAGTGATGCTCTCCTTTCCAGTAGTCATATCATAGCCTAGATACATAGCAGGTGAGCGCTGTCCGTTTTGCCCCTTGACCCACTGTGTAGGCATCCAGCCTCGCTGGGCCACGATGTCCACGTCTGAGACGAGACATCTATTGCCATCCTCAGCCACTCCACTATCGTAGACCACGAAGTTGCCCGTCTTAGACTCCTTAGAGCGATCGGGAAGTCCCTGCACAAGACTCGTCATCTGACTTCCGATAAGCATATTGTCATCGCAAACCACCGTGATGAGGCTCTTGTTTTGTGAGACATCTAAAGCTGTCAGCTTATTACCATAGCAGAAGAGGACAGAGACAGCTCCCTTGATGATGACCTCTTGGCTGGTCAGGGTATACTCCTGAGGAGCTCCCGAAGCTACAAGAGAGCCTTCGATGCCCTCTGCACTGACTGGTCCTAGAGCAACGATAGAGAGCTGGATCTTATCTCCGATGGGCAACTGTGTAGTCATACGGATCTGATCATCACTAACGACTGCATCGTAACCAGCGTAGGGAATCGCTGTGAGCTCTCCACCCACGTCTGACCACTGTGCCGTCTGCCAGTTTTTCTTAAGTGCGATAGCTACGTCTGAGACGAGACAGCGATTAGCATCTTCCTGCGAACTGTCATAGACGACGGCGACCGCTTTCTTCTCCTGATCTGTCCTATCGGGTAGACTCTGGATCATCTTCGTCATCTCCTCACCTGCGAGAAGGTTGTCATCGCAGACGAGCGTGTTGAGATGGGGTGCCTTAGAGAGGTCTAACTGCTTCAGCTGGTTACCATAACAGTTTAGCGAGTAAAGCTTGGTCGCCTCCTCTATATCTAGCGCTGTGATCCGATTGCTATAGCACTCCAGGATCTTCACAGCCCCATATATTGTAACGGTACTATTAGTCAGCGTGTAATCATTGTAGTGGTCATCTATGCTTAGCTCCTCCTTGATGCCAATTACCGTGACAGGACCCTCGGCAACAAGCTTCATAGAGAATGCATCGCCGACAGTCTTGCTAGTCTGAATCGTTATCTTACCACCCTTGGGTAGCTCACCATAACCCGCATAGGGGACGATACTTCCTGCGAACCACTGCTGTACCTGCCAGTTCTTACCCTGCGCTGTAGCCACATCGCTGATGAGACAACGGTTTGCATCGTCAATGTTTCCTTCAAAAACAAGTAGCTCACCCTTCTTTTGTCCCATACGATCAGGAAGCGAAGCTATTAGTTGCTTCATCGCATCTCCTGTGATACGATTGTTGTCACACATGACTGACTCAAGGTCTTCGTTGTCGTCAAACTTTAGAGAGGTCAACTCATTTCTTGAGCAGTCTAGGTAGCTAATAGAGCCCTCTAGTACGATTTCTTGATTGGTAATGGTAAACTCTCTCCGCCTGCCGTCAGGGATGATTGTACCCTCAATACCTGTAGCTGTTACTGGGCCGAAAGCTCGTACAGCAAGGCCTAGCTTCTGACCTACCAACTTATCCGTCTTCATGAAGGCTCGCTCCTCGCCCTGCTTGGGAGCCTTGTTACTCTTGCCCTCGTAGGGTATAATGTTGTGCTCCTTGTCATGCTGCATCACAGTCCACCCCTTGCCCTGTGCCGAGGCGACATCGGCTGTTGAGCAATAGTTGAACTCCTTCGGGAGCGTTGAGTCAAAGATGACCAACTCGCCCGCCTTCTGTCCCACTCTAGAGGGAAGCTGCGAGATCAATTTCTCCACGTGCGGGGCTATCAGATAGTTGTTTGATAGCTCTAGATACTCTACCTGAGTATCGTCCGAGAGAGATACAGAAGTGACGAAATTGCCCTTGAGTGAGAGCTGAGTAATTGTTCCTCGGAGCGTGATTGTATTACCGTCTAGGATATACTCGCCTTCATTGCCATTAGGATCTATCTCACCCTGAAGCCCCGTTGCCTCCACAGGAGTGGACGATAGGAGAGACATAATAAGCTTCTCTCCCTTACTCTTTGCCGTCGTGAAGGTGATCGTCTCATTACCGACAGGCTTAACAGGGTCATCCTCACCAATATATGGCTCTTTAGCCCACCACTGACCGAGCTGTAGAACCTCCCAGTTCTTAGCAGTAGCTCGTGCCACGTCACTCTTTAGCGCATGGTTTGCCTCGCTCTCATCATTTGAGTCATATATGATCAGGCTCCCCTTACCTAGAGAGGTGCGGTCTGGCAGTGTAGTAAAGAGCTTAGTCATAGCCTCTCCCTGGAGGTGATTACTACAACAATTTAGCGAAGCAATCGGGTGCCCAGGAGAGAAGCTCAGCTCTGTCAGTTCGTTGCTAAAGCATACTAACTCTACGATATCACCTGTCAATGTCACCGTTTGCGAGGTGAGTGTATAGTCCTTAGCATAGACACCCTCAACGTCTATGGGACCCTCTAGTCCCTGCGCAGTTACAGGACTCGAAGATTTGATCTTGATTTTGACCTGCTGCCCCACGGCACGTTTTGTCGTAAAAGTGACGCTGTTAGTCTGGCTACGTAAAGCTCTGAGACCTCCATCACCCTCTGCAAAGAGCGACAGCGGTAGTAGCAAGAGTATGGCAAGAATAAGTCGCCATAGGAAGTCTTGTCGTGTATGTATCGCCATAAAGTCTGTTATTAAATGATTTGTAAACAATTCGCAAAGATATGGTTGGAAGGATATATACAATCCCTTCGTTCGCGAAGATACGTAAAAAAAGTGAAATGCAACTATATCATCAATTCAAATTTCACGAGTAGCCTGCTGTAGGGACTCACGGCTAGTGTCCAGTGGAGGAAGGGCGTCTTCGTTAAAGAAAGACGGAGTCCGTTGTGTCAAAGATTACAATGTCAATACTTTGACATCAATATTCGTTTCGCTTTGCTACAACGGACGCCTTCCCGCTAAACACTTTCGTGCGTCCCTACACGGGCTACTCGTGAGATCTGCGAAATGTAGGGAACTTCAGAGAGACACTAGGTACATTAGAGAGAAATCTTTGCTGTTGGCGTTCGTACCTTTGCACTCTCTATTATAACCGACAATGAAATCGGAAGAGGTGTCTGAAGTGCTAGATGCCAGGCCAGAGGGAGAGGTCGTCCGTGGGGTGCGCTGCCTCAACACGGGTCTCGATATTGTCGGGGAGGTTGTGGAAGAGGTCTAGACCAGTGCGCTCCTCTAGCTTGTCGATAGAGATAGCGACCGAGCGAGGACGATCGACCTCTGCTGGACGGGTGTGCTCCACCCAGAAGGCGATCGCCTGATAGTGGTCGCCGCGCTGCGCCAGGATAGCCATCCAGTAGTAGCGCGGCACGGTGATGCCGCCCACGGTGACGCCGAGGGTCTCTCCCTCTCGGAGAGTACCCCCCTTGACCACATAGAGCTTGTCACGCAGACGACTATTGCGCGCCCACTCCTGTACCAGTTTCTCGAGCTGTAGCCACACACCCGCATTGAAATTGTGTCGCTGCGGACTCATATTGGTATAGTAAAAGGTCTGCTCGTTTGCCTCCTTGGAGTAAAGACGATCGGCCGATGCGACGATATGTCCGCGGTCATACCCTCTGAAAGCGCTCTGCGTGACCTCGTACTGACTCGGTACAAATGGATCCCAGCTCCAAGCGTCAATGCTGCGCCTGGTGTGTCGCTGACAAGTGTACTCATCGGCACTGTAGCAGACCCAGATAGGATGGTGGTAGACGACGTCATATTCGACAGAGAAGTTGACACGCTGTTCCTGCTCTACTCGGTGGGTAATATAGTAAGCGGAGCTACGCCCCGAGAGCTTGGGAGCCTCTAGGAGAGAAACGTCACCTAGGATCGTTTCGCTGCCATACTCGCCACTGCCACCCGTATGTCCAGCAGCTTGTTGCTGGGTGATGGTATAGGAGACGCTTTTACCATTGGCTGAGAGCGTCAGCTGAGCTTTGCGCTCTCCACCCTCGTTGGCAAAGATCGATACGATCACCTCCTGCTTGCCCGCATTGCCCTCGCTCGGGGATACGGAGAGCCAGGCATCTGGCGACGCAGTGAGCGTCCAGCTAGTCGGAGCCTCAACAGTGACGAAGAAGTCTAATGGCTCGGGGTTAACGACCCGCACGGAGGCACCTGTACGATCATAGAGGGCTAGCTCTGTGGGTAGCTCGGGCTGTGACGTACCTTGCGGCTTACAGCCAACGAGCAGGAGTGCCATCCAGCCTACGAGCAGGAGCATCTGGAGATATGAACGTTTATATAGGAGTGAGGACATAGCTCTTTGGAGTAAAGGGGGGCTTTGGAGTAAAGTAGATAACAAAAGGCGAAGCCTCTGAGACTACCTTTCGGAGAGACCTACCCGCTCGGGGGACTGGCTCTCCAGGTTAAGCTCAGAGGCTCCGCTTGCTTGAGATAGCTCTAGGAAAGGCTACTTGACCGTGAGTGCCTCCACTTGGTAAGTGGTGGTGCGCTCTGGGACCTTACCCTCATAGAGAACGGCTATGTAACCAGCATCGGCAGAGCCTGTGATCGTGTAGCTCTTCTTGGTACCTGGTTTGTTCTTGACAAAGCCGTTAGGACTGCTCTGGTCGTTGATCACCTCTAGTGTCTTCACCAGCTTGCCGTCCTTGTCTAGCTGCTGGATAGTCAGCGTAGCTCCATTGGTATAGCCTGCATGGTAAGTTAAGTCAACCGTATAGCTACTGCCAGCCTTCATCTGTAGGCGTGGCGTGACGAGGACACACTTATTCTCAGGGTCTGTACAGTTGAAAAGCGAAATCTGTGCGAGATGCACCCCACCAAATATCTTATTTTGGAAGTTACGTTTACCTTTACCCTCTAGGGCTTTGTTAAGCCAGCCAGGCAACGTAAAGGCTGTTTTCTCCGCACCTCCCTTAGAGAAGTCATCTGCAAAGGGTATCATACGAGCCGTCTGCGAGAGATCGACACCATAGAGGTTCCCCTGCTGGTTAGGATTGGGATTGGGGTTGGGTTGATTGCCACCACCTACGTCGAAGCGTGGCTGGTCAAGCTTGATATCGCTACGCAACGTAGGACGGAGATTGAAGAAGGTCTTATTGGAGTTCTTGGACTTATTGACCGTCACGACAGCCGTGATGCTACCGCTACCAGAGGGCACCTTCTCATCACGGAAGGTAGCTGTCTTCCAGACCTCAAGATTGGTATTCTTACCACTCTTGTCGGTGATCTGATGACGTGTAGAGGAGTAGGTGCTAGCTGAATCAAAGAAAGGTACATCTGGCTTGACAAACTGAACCTCCTTGACACGTACATACTGGTTCGGGTGCTTACCTGCGATGACCTCTGCGAGCGTAGTCTCGATCGGTTCGATCGGCTTGTTGGGCACGATAGACATCTGTGCGTGTGAGACCTGTAGCTGTATGGTTCCGTTGTAGTTGGTGATCTTAGCTCCCTTGAGCTTAGCGGTCACTTCGTCGCCAAACTGCAAGGCGTCTTCGCCCTTGGGCACTGTCAGGACAAGCGCGTTGCCCTCAGCGTCCTGTATGTAGTGGAAACCAGCAAAGGGGAACTGCTTCGTCTCGGCATGAGTCGTAACCGTAGCACGAATGCGGAGGTCTTGGTCGATGGTCTTGCTAGTTTTGTCTAGCCCCTCACCCAGCTTAGCGATCTCAGCGAGCGATGTGTAGGTGATTCCCTTGCCAGTACTGCCGAGCTGCATGATGAGATAGACGTGCTGTGTTGTAGAGGTCTTGATGATCATCTGAGCCTCACGAGCATCTTCGCCTCTATTGGGGAGTGCCGTGATGGTGATCTGGTGCGTTCCCTCGGTCGCCTCCATAGGCGTAGCCGAAACCCACTCGGCACCCTCGCCGAAGGTGATCGAGAAGCGTCTATTGGTCTCGATGGTCAGCTGCTGCGTACCACCATCCTGCTTGAAGGGAATCGTGTTGTCAGTGAAGTTCGGTGAGAGCGTCACGTAGGGCTTCTCATAGTAGTCCATCTCATCCTTACAGCTGGTCACAGCGAGCAGAGGAGCGATGGTGAGGATAGCGAGGAGTAGTCGTCTCGTCGCAAGTTTATTGAGTGTCTTCATATCTGGATCTAACTCTGTTTCTTAAATTCTTGAGCGAAGCTCCGTGGAGCCTCCGTTACTTAGTCGTTTGAAATCGTGGACTGGTGAAGTTAATGTCACTCTCTAGGCTAATGAGGAGCTGAGGCTTCCCATTGAAGTAGCCAAGGATGGCGGTGATATTGCCAGAGCCCTGAGGAATCTGCCTACCAGCAAAGAGCGCGTAGCTACTCGAACGTAGCACGACACGGTTGCCCTGCTGGTCTTCGATCTGACGCTCCACAGCGGGGACGCTCGTCTTATTGTCCGCATCGGCATAAGTCTGACCTAGCTCGCTATCGACGAACTGTACGCCCTCAAGACGTATCAACGTATTGGTATACTCTGGTGAAAGCGTCGGGATGGTGAGCGTGCGGTAGACAAGTGGCTGACGCGTGTTGTCACAGCGCACTAAGCTAGGCGTCATCTGCTCGGGGAGATAAGCATTCTCGTACTTTGGTTCCGTAGAGTTCTTGCCCAGTGTGACGACTCCGCCATACTTACCGAGCGTCAGGCCGTGACAGCGGATGGCTATCTTAGAGCCACGCTTGTAGAGGAGGTTGGAGTTGACCAGCCCCGCCTTGAACTCGATACCGCCCGTCTCGTCCTGTAGGTAGACGGACTTGTAGATGTTACCCTCGCTATCGTCCGAGATGACTTGCCCGACGATCACTGCATCGGGTACGACCCGTACGGGCTTCGACTGGTAGAGTGCTTTGAGCTCTTGGATCGTCATCGTACGCTCCCAGAGAGGGCGTGGCGTTCGCTCCTGTGGCGGGTCAATCTTGTTGTACTGACAGCTCGTCAGCAAGGCGAGCATGCCGACCACTACGATGAGTCTATTATATATATGTGTCATACTATTCATCCGTTTTAAGGGGGTTAGAACTGTAGTGCAGCGTTGAAGAAGAAGGTCGTGCCGTACATATAGAAGTAGCGACTATCGAAAGGTCTCATCATCTTGCCCTCCTTGGTGTAGCGAACACGGAGCTGCTCGTAACCACCGCTACGGAGGTTCTTCGTGTTGAGCAGGTTAGAGGCCGATAGGTTGAGACGTAGGTAGACGCCCGACTTGATGCGCCACGAGTAGCCCACGTTGGCATCAAGCGTGAAGCCACCTGGGAAGACCTCCTGACGAACGTAGTCGTAGTCAAGACTAGCGCGAGCCTTGTCCGTACGACGGATTGGGTTCAAGCTGATGAAGCTACGTCCGAAGTAGTTGAGATCCAGTCCCGCCCACATATAGAAGGGGAACTGATACGACACACTCAGGTTCGCAGCCGTCTGTGGCGTGCCTGAGACGTGGAAGCCCTTCCAGTAGACGCGATCCTGCTCTAGGAGCTTCTGACTATTGTCCACCGTCTGGACGTAGTCAGGATTGTTGGCATAGCGATACTGTCCGTAGCTCACCACTGCGATGGCAGTCAGAGCTGGCGTGATCTTGAACTCCATACCAGCCTCAACACCCATGTGCGTCGACTCGATATTTGTCAAGACGTAGTTAGAGAATGCTCTGTAGCCGTCATCGTAGAAGCTCATGTTCTTCGTCTTATCATAGAAGTGCGTGTAGAAGCCAGTAATACGCCCCTTGACAAAAGGCGAACGTAGCACATAGCTCAGGTCTCCCGAAAGGACACGCTCGGGACGTGGGTCCGTCACATACTGATTGCGTGTACGAGGCGATACGAAGATATCTGCGAAATAAGGCGCACGCTGCGTCCAGGAGGCATTTGCCACGAGGTAGTGACGACCTGTAATCTTGTAGGTGATACCTCCCTTGACACCATAATTGAGGAAGTTCAGATGCTTCGAGTCTCCGAAGGAATTGTCAGGGAAAAGCCCTCTACGCTGCAATCCCTCGCGGTGCATACCTGTCCAGCCAGCGGTAAAAGCTAAGTAGCCGTCCACATGACGAGACTGTCCCCAGAGGTTGCCCCACAGCTCAGCCTCCTGTATGTGTGCTAGGTAGTTGTGACCATACTTGTCCCCTACCCTGACCACTCTGTTCGGATGATCGAGGTCTACTTGAGACTTAGAGGGATCCTGAGCGAAGTCTCGCTCGGAGTACTTGTCGATGTCCAGCCAGTAGTCTCCGCCGAGGAGGTCGGCGATGACGTTAAAGTTCGCCGTACGGTTGAGGCGATAGTTAGCACCAAGGTCAAAGCGGAGGTGCTTGTTGATGAGCGCATTCCAAGTGGTGGCGAAGTTAAACTGACGCTGGTCTGAGCGTCTATCCTCCACAACGTAAATGCTTCGGTTGCCCTCAGCGATCTGACGGCCCTTTTCATCGAAAAGGACTTGATAGTTGTTCCTATTTATATTGTATAGGCGATCCCAGTTAATGTAGCGCATGTTGCAGTTCGAGTGCCAAAGCTCCTCGTAGTAAGCTGCCATATCTGGATCTTGGGTCTCGCTCATGTAGCCGTAGTAGCTAGGCAGGTTGCGATAGTAGTCAGGACGTGGGTCAGGACCATTGCCCCAGTTAAGAGCTGAGTAGGCGTTCTTACCAAAGCGATAGCCTACACCCGTCGTTAGCTTGTTCTTCTCATTGATCTGCCAGTAGTGTTGTAGCTGTATGATCGGCTCATGATTAGAGCGAACACGTGCATTGCGTAGCTTGCCTCCCTGGAAGCCCACATTTGGGTTGAAGAAGTTTGACCCAACCAGGTCATACACCTCCTGCGTCGTACCTGAGGCTACGCCACGCTCCGTGGGAGCTGCTAGGACGACCAAGCCCAGTGAGTGCTGCGGGGTGAACTGCTTCTCCAGAGAGAGGAAGTAACCCCACGCATCGTAAAACTGCCCCTGCACATAAGACTGATTACCCCAGCGACGCGAGGCACTCGCCGTGATAGCCCAGCCCTCAGGCATCATGCCAGTGGCGTGCGTTGCCATCGTGCGGTAGTTGTAAGTGCGGTTGCTGCCTGAGAAAGTAAGCGTCGTACCAGGGCGATAACCCGAAGCACGCGTCAGGATATTCATCGTTCCGCCGATATTACCGAAGGAATAGTCAATCGGCTGCAGACCGTCCTCATTGTTTTGCACACGGGTCACATTGTTCAGGCCATTCCATAGGGAGTAAGAGGAGTAGCCATTGTTCATATTGTTCATCTGCATACCGTTGAGGTACTGAGACTGGTAATATGAATCGTAACCACGCACCCTAAAGCGCATCGGGCTAAACTGGAAACCCGCCTTATTGGTATAGGGATCTCTCGAAGCGGTCAGAAGCGGAGAAATATCTCCAGCCGTCACGCCATCATCGCTCATCACAAAGTCCGTCATCGAGAGGTCTGCCATGTCAGCAGCCGTGAGCGTCGGTGTGAGCGAGACACGCTCCAGTCGGTTAGCCTCACGAGGCCACTCCAGCTCGAGCACCTCAGCACGGTAGCCCGACTTATTGAAGATGACCGTGAGTCGCCCCGTGCCACTATAGGATATAGTATAAGCTCCCGAGGCATCTGTCTGGACCTGCGAAGTGATACCATCCCCAGTCCACGTAACATTGACAGCGGGTATAGGAGTCCCCGTCTGCTCCTCGTAGACGGATCCTCGAGCCTTGTCTATCTGCTGTGCCTGCGCTCCGTAGAGCGCTATCAGCGCCAAGCATATAATCTGTACTATTCGTCGCATTTGCTATCTCTATTGTATTTCGACATTTGCTATACGAGGCGAATCAGATCTATCCGCCCCTGCTTTGCAAAGATATATAATTCTTCCGAGCTCACACACCTCCGATTGAAGTTCACTACCTATTAACATTATCTCTGCCCACGGAAAATAAAAAAGAGACCATCGCAACAAGCGACAGCCTCCCAACAATGTAACAATCGTACAACAATAACTCATTTATCGTACAACATAAACAACCTTAGTGAGTCTTGGCGGATTCGAACCGCCGACCCCCACCCTGTCAAGGTGATGCTCTAAACCAGCTGAGCTAAAGACTCAATACTCTGTGTATCCCAAGTAGAGAAAGTCACCGGAGTCGTGACCCCGTCTCCATTCGGTATCGCAAAGTTACAACAATATTTTGATTCCACCAACTCCGCACATCCCAGTGTCAAGTCTCAGCACCGTGAGAGTGTCGGAGATAGAGGCCCTTGTCATCAGTCAACACGCCCCAGCTCTAAGATTAGAACTGGGGCGTGTTTCTATTTGTAGCGTGAGGCTCATATGCCAGACGCTCTACGGACTAGTATGGTCTTACTGCTTGTCAAAGGGTAGCGTAGCCACTCCTCCGTCGGCCATCTGCAGGCGGACATAGTAGCGAGACGATGCCAGTGCTGATACATCAATCCTACTGCAAGCCTCACCGCTCATGACGAGGAGCCCCTCTGTCGTGTAGATCCAGTAGCTCTGGCATGGGAGTGAGAGGTGTAGCTCGCTCGTAGCGACTGTCGGATAGAGATAGACAGGGCGCAGAGGCTCTAAACTCTCCACGGCTGTGTCCTTTTGAGCTAGCAGGCGAACCAGCTTAGATACGCCACCTCTAGTCTGGATGAGGAGTGCAGCAGCACGGTCACGCTCTTTCTTGGTACTAAAGCCTACAGCGAGGTCGCCACCCTCTGCGGGGAGCTTCATAGTAGAGAGCTTGAACTCCTCCATCAGCTTGCTCGGCTCTAGAGAGACTGTCACCTCCTTATTAGGATGCTCTACAGAGACCTGTATCGTCTGTGGTGGGCAGGGGACATTAGGCTTAAAGATGAAGTTGACCATCTCTGGGTTAGCCTTGACCACAGGCAGGTCTGTACGACCAAAGGTCACATCATCTACCATAAAGGTGAGCGAAGTGCTCGTACCACCCTTAGGGCTGTACATCGTAAAGGCCACGTAGAAGTAGTCATCAATCTGTAACCCCTTCACCTTAGAGAGATCCACACAGTAGTCATACCATTTCTCTGACTCCATTTGTGGCACGAGCAGGAGCTTCGTAATGTCTAGGAACTGAGGCTTGACACTACCCGCACCATCAGGTGTTAGAATGTAAACGCCAAACTTCTCCTGACCATCTTGCGTCGGCAACTCATAGCGCAGGCGGAAGGTCAGATACGTACTCTGAGCCTTGGCCTTAGAGAGTAGCGGAGATATCAGCCACGCCTCCTGCTCACGAGCATCATCCTTGTCTAGTGAGTTGAAGAAGCTGATCTGAGCGCAAGTCTCCTCGACAGCCTGAGTACTCTTATTCTTCTGCTCCCAGCCCTTGAAGGGACGATCAGCAAGCGTCGCAAAGCTCTGCCACCCCTCGAGGTTAATGCCACGTGTGTGACGCTGAGCATCGAAATACTCCTCCAGGCTACCCTGCGCCTCCTTAGCATCCACGAGCATCATCGCCTGAGCGATCTGCTTGATGCTCTGACGCTCCTCAGGAGCAGACTGCGTGAGCAGAATCTGGGTTAGCGTAGCCTCGGCAGAGGAGCCGTTGACCACCTTAAAGCGTGTAGGACGATGTGTGCCGACCTTGTAGGCACCACCCTCTAGCGTAGCCTTCGTCCAGTGACCACCACCATCAATTGTGTAGTATAGCTCTAGACCATCCGTAGCGGGGAGGAGCTTCACCTGGTTGATACCATTGACTAGTAGCTCATCGCTCTCCAGTCGGCCAGCCTTACTGATAGAGACCTTGCCAGCCTCTATCCAAGAGCCACTGAGGTAGTAGTACCCCTTGTCAAAGCGGTGATACCCCGTCCAGTTGTCTCCCTTGAAGCGGTTGTCTAGAGGCTTATCCTCAGCAAAAGTCTCCATCCACTCTGCAGACTCAGGCTTAGCTTCGCCAACGACCTCTATCACGAGAGGCTTCATACAGGCTGTCGTCAGTGTTAGGGTCGCCTTGTAAGTGCCAGCCTCTCGTGGAGCGAAGGTCACCTTTACCTTATTATTAAGGACCTTCTTCTTGGTCGGTGAGTAGAAGAAGCTACTCGTACTACTCTTGAAGTAACCACTCTCAGAGGCGGTCTGTACCTTGACCTCTTGGATTACGCCCGCCACGTCAAACTCTAGCTCCATCTCAGCCGTATCTCCGACTGTGCAGACGAGGCGCTTATTAGGAGTCTTGTCTGAGAGCTTGACCATAGGAGGCGTAGCGGGGTCGATGATATAGCTATTGATACGGATTGTAGCCCAGCCATTCGTACCATCGTACTGAACCGAGTAGGGCTTCGTACCATAAGTTCCACTGATGTAAGCACCAGGCTCGCTCGCTTGGATAGCGTAGGCGACCTCCGTGACCTTATTGCCCGCAGGCAGTTCGCTAGGCGTCAGGGTAAAGGTTCCTGACGGCTTCGTCACATTGGGCTGTACCTTACCCATGCTCATAGACTGTACGAGCATCGTACCCTGGATCGGCTCCGTTGTCTTGCCCTCACGATAGATGGCGTGTGGCAATACGGAGACAAAGCGATCCTGTGCGTGTAGCTTGGTCAGACGTAGCAGAGAGCAGTCGTCCACCTTGACGAGACTACCAGCTGAGACCTCTACACCGAAGCGGAAGTAGCGAGCCCCTGCGGGAACAACCGTCCTAAAGCGAAGCTCATCCCATGCCTTGCGCCACTCAATATATCTATTACTTGCGATAAAGGCATCCTCAGGTGTCACAATAGGCTTGCGATCCGCATCCAACCACTGGCAGGCTAGACGCACACCATGATTATCTGCAAATGGCTCCTGCACCGAGTAGTGTATCATACCCTCGAGGACACTGCCTGGAGCCATAGAAAACTCCTTCGCATCAATGTCTATATCCTGATAGAGCTGAGCAGTCTCAGTAGAGGATGTCTGATCTAGTCGGACAGCAAAGCCTGTGCTGCTGTTGTAACCCTTAGTCTCCTTCATCACATTCCCCTTGTAGCTCCAAGAGGTAGGACGACCAGCATCATCAAAGTTGTAGAAGAACTGATCTACCAGTAGCTCCTGATCCTCCTTAGGTTCTGGTTTCCCTGGAGGAGGTGTCACTCCACCGCCACCATTCGTTGCTGTACCTTGGAGCGGTATCTGTAGGATAGTCCCCGAGGCATTCACCTCAATAGAGGCTGTACGCACACCCTCAGCTGTAGGAGTGAAGGTTACAGAGATCCCACCTCCATGATTGTCAAAGGTACTTCCTGTCTTGATAGCAAAGTCCCCCTTGTGCGTACCTGTCAAGGTGACTGTAGGTGTCTCTATCGCATTCTGTACCGTGATGCTAGTCGCTTTTTCTACCGAGGTCTCCCCGACAGCTACAGAGCCGAAGTCGATACTCTCAGGCATGGCAGATACTTTGACCTTAGCTCTAGCACCTGTGGCAGAAGCCTTGAGCGGTATTTCTACCTTTGTTTTGCCAGCCACTACAGTGACGAAGGCTGTAATGTCGGGGTTGCCACTCTTAGGCACAAAGGTGACGCTTAGCTTACCACCAGTAGCGGTGAGTCCGCCAAAGAGAGGCTTCAATAGGAAGTCCTCCTTATTGATACCCGTGAGGGTTGCCTCGGGTGTCCCTGTGAAGTTTTGGATAAAGATCTCTAGCTCCTTGGTAGCACCTACCTCGCCAGCAGCCACCTCAGAGAAGGTCAGCCCCTCTGCGGGGTTGTAGCTAATAGCCACTTCTGTCGAGGGAGCCTTTAGTTCAATGTTCTTCAGATAGTAGCTTGCCAAGTTACCTGGAGAGCCTTCATTGACAAAGGCTATGAAGCCCACGCCCGTTAGCCCCGTAGGGATTGACACCGAGGTCGGTGTGAAGTCCTGCTTAGCATACTGATGCTTATAGAGCGTCTGAAGGGTCTCACCTCTCTTATTAATGAGCAGGATGCGAAAAGGCGAACTTCCCTTGAGCGAAGTCACCTTTAGGTCGAAGGTCAAGCTCTTACCTCCGATAGCATCTAGAGCTAGCGGACAGGTGACAAGGTAACTGCAGTAGGGAGCCTTGACCGAAAAGGGTGTTGCCGAGCAGGCAAACCACTGGTCACTATATACCCCCGCCCACTTGACGGCACTATTGCTATGTAGCGACTTCCAGGTCGTCTGTAGTGCAGCCTTGTAGCCACTCTGCAGAGAGATAGCCGACTGCGGACTCTCCTCCTTGAGGGCAGAAAAGTCGATACCCTCTGGAGGTGTACCGCTCTGTGCAAAGCTCGACCACGAGAGCGACACCAAGAGTGTCACAGCAAGTAGGAGCCTCATAATCATCGTCTTGTGATGCTTCATAAGCTTTTGCTTGTTGTTAGTTAAATGAAATAGTTCCGCTACAAAGATAGCGTTTTTTTGCACAAAACAACTCATTCTCTTATAGTCGCCAGTAGGAGTGACGCATTATGATCCTCTATTCTAGCGACCCCATATGATGACCTCCAGGGGTATATGGCTAGATCCTAGCTACACAGGGCTATAGACTCACTTTATGCCTACTCCTATCTCTACGGATGCTAACTCCTCCCGAGGAAATCGGGAATCTCCAGGGAGCAAATGAAAATTCTCCACCGAGGGACGAAATAAAACTTCGGAAGAATGAAA
>NZ_CAMYEZ010000041.1 GCF_947254915.1 uncultured Porphyromonas sp.
CTCATAGGAGCTATCCTCTCGCTTACCTTGCTTGTTGCATGTGGCGCAAGACATAATTACGACTATGAGGTACACTCGCTAGGTGTGGGTGGTCAGGGTACTTATCTGATTAAAGTATATAGCTACGCCTCTACGCAGCGGATGGCTATAGAGCGTGCTAAGCGAGATGGCGTAGATGCTGTCCTCTTTAAGGGTATACCTGCGGGGCCTGGGGTTTATGCTCAGAAGCCTATGGTCTCGCCTGAGGTACATGCTAAGCATCAGAAATTCTTCGAAGACTTCTACAAGACGGGGCGATACCTACAGTTTGTCACACTATCCAACGATGGTACGATACGACCGCAAGATCGTCTTAAGGTGGGCGCACAATACAAGATAGGTGTAGCTCTATCCATACAAAAGGATGCTCTCCGTAAGTATCTAGAGGCTGAGGGTATCATTGATAAGCTCGGATCTATGTTTTAATCACACACTACATCACATACTAAGACTATGCAAGCGACTAAACGAATATGCCTACTCCTCCTAGCTATCTTGATGGGGGGGATATGCTCTATGTCTGCTCAAAAAGCCAAGAAGCCACGTCTCCTGATTGTCCCCTCAGATGCTCTGATGTACAAGCTGGGGCTGCTCGAAGCTACGGACGATGTGGGGGATTACAACTTCTATCAGCACTACAAGCTGGCTTTTCTCAATGATGAGCTGAAGGCGTGTATCGCCAAGTTTGAGGAGCTAATGCGTGAGCGTGGCTTCCCACTTACAAATCTTGAGATGGCTCTCAAGAAGGCGCAGGACAATCCCGACTACGTCTTGCCTATAGATATCCGTATCGACCTAAACTATAAGATAACGCAACAAGGACCTCGCACGTTCCTCTATGCCGAGTTTGCAGGGATTGATATGGCAGCTCTCAAGAATGTTGCCTCAGCTTCGGGAGAGAGTCAGCCCGCCATAGGAGCTACTGCCATCAATCTGCTACAGGAGGCTGTGATAGACAAGATTGACCCTTTCTGTGCTCAGTTGCAGCAGACTTTTGAGGAGTGGGTCAGCAATGGTCGAGAGGGTTCGCTCATAGTGCGAGATGAGCGAGGTCGACTAGAGCAAGATCTCGGCGGTCGGACGGTCGGAGAGGTGATTGAAGAGTTCCTAGAGAAGCACTGTGTAGGCTCTTCCTTTAATATCGATCAGATGGAAGAGGAGGTGCTACAAGCCTCTCAGATTATGATGCCACTCTTTGATGATGCTGGTAAGGCTCTAGATGGGAGACGCTTTTTCAAGCCTCTAGAGCAGCAACTAAAGAGTCTAGGCTTTAAGACGAAGATGCGCAATGTCGCAGGCTCTATAGGACAGATTGAGATAACGCTAAAGTAACCATACAACAATGATGAAGGCCACATATCTACTATTTAGCATCTTGGCAATAGCCTGCTTATCTCCTCGCCTTATCTCTGCTCAGGGGCTTACCATAGCTCCTGCTCACGTAGTCTCTGACTACAATCTAGGCGACAAGACGGATCACCTACTAGGTCAGAAGATGAAGCGAGTCCTGACGAGTAGCGGTCTCTCCTCTGAGTCTGAGCTTAGTCGCTTTGCTTTGGTGCCTCATATTACCATCGTCGATGAACACACCAGTGCCACTGTACCACCTAAGACAACGATGCAGCTCTCTGTCACCTTTGACGTGACAGATATGCAGACGGGCAATGTCTTCAACAGTTATGAGATCACTGTACAGAGTAAGGGGACAAACAAGGCAAACGCTATACACCACTCCGTGACTGCGTTGTCCCTCGATACGCCCGAGTTCAAAAGCTTCATCGGACGCTCTCGGAGTCGTATCAATGACTTCTATGAGAGTCAGGTGGACAATCTCGTAGCTCTCGCTCGTACTCATGCCAAGCAAGGGGAGTATGGTCTGGCTCTGTACCTACTCAGTGAGGTGCCTGGGAGCATTGCGTCCTACGGTAAGGTCATCTCAGCTATCGAAGAGTGCTATGACCTCTATATAGAGGTGCGAGCACCACAGCTCTTGCGTCAGGCGGAGGCTACGTGGGCTGCAAGTCCCAATGCGACTGGAGCTCGCAAGGCGATGGAGTTGCTACAGGAGATCCCCGCAGGCTATAAGAAGTATGACAAGCAGGTGAGTGCTTTTATAGACAAGGTGGCAAAGAAGGCTATAGCGGATGACAATCGTACGTGGGACTTCCTCGAGAGAGAGGCAGAGCGTCGTCACTTAGAGAGGATAAGCACCCTAGAGGCTGCACGAGACGTAGCTGTGGCTTATGCCCTAAATCAACCTCAGCCGATCAACAATATAATCCTTTGGTAAGGACTAAAGAGTTAGAGCTTTACTAGTGATGGTGGGGAAGGGGACTGTGGTTCCTTTTCCCCACTTTGATACTTATGCTATAGAAATCCGTTGCCCTCGGGCAAACAAAAGATGAGATGTAACAAAAGGACGTTTATCTATATAGAGGTCTCCTAAGAGTTGTGAGTTAGTACTCGTAGGAGAGCTAACTATAGAGAGGTAAGTCGAGATAGTATGTCGATGAGGGAAGAGTCTAGTCTCTAAATTGTATCTTTGCGAAGGAATGAAGCCAAATAGCCGATACGTACTCAGTCGGATTATAATGAGTATCTCCCTATTGTTACTGCTCTCTCTTCAGGCTCATTGCCAAGAGAAGGGGGTGCAGAGCATACGCTACTCCAAGGAGCAGGGATTGCCACAGTGTCAGGTGACTAGGTTGATGCAAGATAGTCGCGGGTATATATGGGCTGGGACGAAGGCTGGTGTGGGTCGATTTGATGGCGCGCGGTTTCACCCCTTTACGGCATCTAGGGAGGGGTTGTCAGCTGGAGAGGTCGTCCATCTTGAGGAGGATGAAGATGGCTTTGTTTGGGTCGTTACGACGGAAGGCGTCTCAAGGATCAGTGGCGATAGTGTACAGACACTCCCTGTACCTCTGGCGAGACTATGTGCCGCAACCTTAGGTGGAGAGCGTACCCTGTGGTATGCCAAGCGGGATGCATCGTCTCGCTTTGTAGTCGGTCGCTATGCAGAGGGGAGGCTGCAAGAGACGCCTCTCTCTCAAGGGGTCACCTGGGTAGACTCTCAGATGCGCTATGATAAGCTACACCACGACCTCTACCTCATAAGTTCGTATGAAGGCTCTGATAGGCTATTGCGGGTGACGAGAGAGGGACGTATCACAACCGTTGACCTCCCTAAGCAACTACAGCAACAGTCTAAGCGTCTGCTCTATGGGCCTCGGGGCGAGGTCTGTATAGCCTTTAGCCGAGAGGTGGGGACGGTAGAGCTTTATGCTCTCTCTGCTAAGGGGCTTAGTCGTATAGCTTCTTCTGTAGGAGGACGTTGGGTAGAGCCACTCCCGATAGCTTGGTATGGGGTAAGCAATGTCATACTGCCGAGCTTACATTTAGGAGAGATACAGTTCCTAAATTATGGCGAGCTGATAAATCTTAGTAAGGATATATCGCAGTGGGAGTATATCACAGATATGGTCGTTAACCAACAGGGGGGCATCTATCTTGGTACAGAGCGCGGTATGCTACAGGTATTGCCTGATGCGGTTCAGCTCTACGATGCGAAGCTACTGCCTGAGGTGTGGGGCTGTGTCGCTGGCGATGATGGCACGATATACGCTAGCTCCTTTACGCACGAGATCAAGCGCATCCGTGGCGATCAGGTAGAGTCGCTCTCACTTACTAGCGAGCTAGATAAAGAGTACTACTTTCATCCTGTACGAGATAGCCGTGGGGTGCTTTACTTTCCACACTCTAAAGGAGTGATACGTTATAATCCGAAGAGTGGTAAGGTCTCAGCGCTAGAGCGTACAGGGGTGTATGAGCAGCTCTGCTTCTATACCTATTACGATGCTCAGCGTCGGCTTATATGGGGAGGAGGTATGGGTAGCTTTGCTATATGGGACGAAGAGGGTAAAGTACAGCGTACAGTCACACAATATAAGGATGTCACAATACAGGGTAATATACTCTCCATCACACGGGACTCTGTCGGGAGCTACTGGCTGGGTGGTAGAGAGATTTACCGCTATGACTACGACACAGGAGCGTTAGTTAGGTATGCTAACAAGCGAGGCGACTCATACTTCTGTATGGAGATGGCGACAGATGCGTATGGCACGACTTGGTTTGCTACTGGTGAGGGTCTATGCTATTACGATGCTAAGCAAGATCAAATCCGCGTGGTAGATGATCCCGAGTTCCAAGAGGTGACTGCCCTCGTCCTACCGATAGATAGCGAGCGACTACTGGTGTCGCAGGGCGATCGGCTCTGTATCATCGATCTCAAAGCATTTCATCATACGAGACGAGTGAAACTGTGGGGCTATATCGATGCGTCCAATGGTTTTCGTGTAGAGGAGCCTGGGCAGGCTGGTGCCTATATGGACTCTCAGGGCAACATTTGGGTGGCTAGTAGTTCGCAGCTAGCGTCTATTCGCCCCAAACTATTAAGGCCGACAGCTACGCACGGAGCCAAGCTCTTCTTCTCCTATTATAATAACACGCCTATACTATATAATCAGCGACGAGTGAGCCTCCCGACCAATAGATCGTCTGTGACCATTTCACTTACGACGCTTGCCTATAGTCGTCCCTATCCGCTGGTGTATCGCTATCGTACGAGTAGCACAGCACCTTGGAGCAAGCCTCAGGATGAGGATTATATCGTCTTGACCAACTTGCCTCATGGCACGACGACACTGCAGGTGCAGGTGCTATACAAAGGGACTGATAAGGTCTGCTCAGAGCAGGAGCTATATGAACTAGAGATATCGGTAAGGCGAGCCTTCTATAATCAGGTGTGGTTTGTCCCGAGCATTGTCCTCTTACTGCTACTAGCCATCGTGGGGAGTGTACTCCTCCTGCTACGTACTAAGCGACGCCTCTCTGAGACTATTACGCAAGCTCAGGTCGCAGAGATGGATACGATACAAGCTCAACTCAATCCACACTTTGTCTACAATGTCCTGACCTCGGTACAGGCTAAGGTACACTTACAGAAAACCGAAGAGGCCGAGCAGCAGTTGGTCAGTCTGAGTCGGCTCATACGAGCATTCCTCCATAGTTCGATACAAAGCTCTGTAAGTGCGCTAGACTCTACACTAGCACAGAACTGGACTACGCTACAGCGGGAGCTAGAGCTGACGGAGCAGTTTGTGAGCTTTCAGCAGGAGCTACACCCAGATGCTTTTGCCTTTCAGATTACCATTGAGGAGGCTATATCTCCCGATCAGGTCTGTATACCTCCGATGCTCCTGCAGCCCTTTGTGGAGAATGCTATAAGTCACGGACTACTGCCTCTCAATGATGCCCGTAGAGCGATGCTACAAGTCTCCATCTCTCTAGACCAACAGGGTGGAGCCATATCCATCCAGATAGCTGACAATGGTATCGGCATACAGCAAGCCAAAAAGCTACAACACAAGTCCAAGCTCAGCTATCACTCCTATGGTCTGGAGCTAACGAAGAAGCGTATCCACCTCCTCAATCGGCTAGGCTATGCGATAGACCTCGGTATAGACTCTTCGGAGCAAGGAACCACCATCACACTATGCTTACCACCTCATTATCGCCTATAAATCTATGTTTACAACTATTCCACCACTACGGACCATAATCGCTGACGACTCTCCCGAGATCTTGGCTCTGATGCGTTCTCTAGTCGAGGAGGTAGCCCCAACGCTAGAGATTGTTGCGACTTGTACCTCGCTGGCAGAGGTAGATCTTGCCATCAAGAAGTTTGCCCCCCAGCTACTCATCTTGGACATACAGTTTGCTCCTGAGGGGCGGACCGCCTTTGACCTACTAGAGGAGTGGCAAAACTTCCGACAGTTTCAGCTCATCATCTTCTCCGGGCACTGTGAGTTTAAGTATGCGCAGCAAGCGATCTATGAGGGAGCCGTTGCCTTTCTCGACAAGCCTATAGACAAGGAGTCGCTACGCTCAGCTATCGAAAAGGCGGCTCAGCATATCTATCAGTCGCAAGAGACGAGTACTGCATCTACCGCAAGCGACCAGACTGGTAAGTGGCTACAAGTCTCCACAGCGGTAGACACGCGCATCTTCCATAGTAATCAGATCGTATACATACAGTCTAGCGACGGGGGGTGTAAGATCTATCTATCTGATGGTGAGGAGATCTACAGCACTAAGAACATAGGCGCTTACGATAGAGAGCTACAGGGACTAAACATCTTCGTTAGGACGCATCAGAGCTACATCGTCAATCTTAACTACATCCAGGGCTACACAAATCGCACCGAACGCAAGCTCATACTGCGCTCTCCTTTTCCTCAGTTACCCAGCTCCAAGACTGGCTTCAAGAACCTCAATCAGTTCTTCTCCCAAAACCGAGAAGACTAGCGATAAGTCGTAAACTCCTTTTTGCCGTGAAGCTCCAGTGCCAACCCCTATTGGCACTATAGTTTCATAGGTAGGAAACTCCAGTGCCATACGTAGGAAACTGTAGTGCCATACGTCAGGGCTGACGCATTATATGTCGGTACTCCACTAACTACGCTTGACAACAACTCTGGGATATGTGGATTAAGCCTAGCTTCATAGCGCTACCAATACTCATACATCTTCGCTAAGTCCGATATCTCCCGAGGAATTTCCCAATAGCTCACGAAAAAACGAAAATTCCCCACGGAGCTGGGAAATGAAACTTCGGAAGAATGAAATGAAACTTCGGAAGAATGAAATGAAAGTTCCGAAGATTTTTTCGTTTCCTCGCTGGATAATCCAAAATATCTACGGATGAATTTCCCAATTTCCCCCACCTCTTGATTTCTACCATAGAGATGTAGATGCACTCGTCCGCTATAATGCGTCAGCCCTGTGCCATACGTAGGAAACTATTGGCATCTCTGCACTTTTTTGTATCTTCGTAGCTACAAATAGGGTGATTGGTCTCTTGATGCAAGATTGACCTTATGAGACCAGCACCTGCCATCCTCCTAGAATCTCTATGAAACAACGCAATATATCCCTCTCTCACCTGTCCGACAGACTCTCCGACATACCAGTCCCAGTGAGTGTACGGAGATGGCGCCAAGGCGCTATAGCTGGCGGAGTCCTCGCCTCTGGTGTAGCCGTCTCCGCTCTAGCACTACTCTACTGGTTGCGACGCCTGCGTAGCAAGAGCTACAGCTACGATACGAGGAGCTTTGACACGCTAGAGATAGGAGCGGGAGTGCAGATACAGATAAACTTTGATACCGTCTCACACGCCTCGCTCAGAGTCTCCTATCCCAACGCTCTGAGGCATCGCGTGAAGGTGCATATGAGCAATAAGACGCTATCGATCAGCCGCCTGCCCTATCACAATCGATGGGTGCCAAGAGAGGTCTTCGCAGAGCTTACGTTACCATCGATTAGCCAGCTACGTGTGGTCGGTGATGCTAAGGTGGTAGCGACGGGATGCAACAGGCCTGAGACCTCCTTTGACCTGCTACAGATTGGTGGACAGGTAGAGGGCTTGACCATCGAAGCCCTCTATGCCGAGATGCAGCTACGTGGCAGTGCTAAGGCGAATCTATATCTCTCGTGCAAGCAGGCCTTCATAGGCTACAGCGGTTCACCTGAGATACGTGCTGTACTGCAGTCTGATGGGGAGACCCACATCACAGCAACTGGATCTGGGCGCACTACACTACTGGGGCACACCAAGGCACTCTCCCTGACAGCCTCCGACCGCTCTGTCGTTGAGGCGAACACGCTAAGTGTCGAGACGGCTGATGCGCTACTATCAGACAGCGCAGAGTGTCAGCTACATGTGACAGACCAAATCTCCTACACACTCTGCAACGAGTCAAAGCTAGGACTCATCCAGCCTCCGAAGCGAATCGCAAAAGCGGAAGTTCTAGACTCGGCAACACTAGAGACTCTAGACGAAAAGCGCTAAAGCGCATCTCACTCTATCTATCCTAGACAACGTAATACTTTAACACTTTAATATTATGACAACACCTCCACCCTACAACCCTTCCAACGACACAGCTCCTGAGGGTCAAACCTATATGGCAGCCCCATTGGTTGGCACAGTGATGCGCAAGACCTTCGGCTGGATGGCTATGTGCCTGCTGATCACGGCACTGACTGCTATGGGCTTTGTAAATAGTGGGCTTTTCTATCATATAGCTTCATCGGGAGCGATGTGGCTACTCATCATTGCTGAGCTGGTACTGGTCTTCGTCCTCTCGGCTCGCATCAACAAGATGAGCGTGGCGACAGCTACCATCATGCTGATAGTCTACTCAGCACTCAATGGTGTAACGCTCTCGTTCATCTTCGTGGTATACAGTCTGGGCTCCATTGCTAAGACCTTCTTTATCACCACAGGCATGTTTGGCGTGATGGCTCTCGTGGGGGCTACGACCAAGCGGGATCTATCTAAGCTGGGTTCTATCCTATTCATGGCACTGATAGGTCTCATCATCGCTTCGCTGGTCAATATCTTCCTCCGCTCGAGCGGTCTGGAGTGGGTCATTAGCCTGATTGGCGTGGTACTCTTCACCGCTTTGACTGCCTATGACGTACAGCGCGTGAAGCAGCTAGCTGCTGAGAGTGACCTCTATGACGATACGCAGGTGGGACGGCTGGCTGTGATCAGCGCACTGTCTCTCTATCTAGACTTTATCAACCTATTCCTATACCTCTTGAGGTTCTTCGGACGCAAGTAACGCCTCTACTGCAGACCTATGCCTCGAGCATCTCTCGGGAGTGCACTACTCCTACTACTTTTCGGTCTCCTCCCCTATACTACGGTCCAGGGGCAGGAGGCGCACACTTTTGGCTTCCTGCTACAGCCACCCTCAGCACAGTCGCTCGCTATGGGTGGCAAGGTCATCTCCTACATAGATGCGAACCCTGGGCTGGCTCTAGACAACCCCGCACTCTATGGACACGAGGTGGCGGGTCGAATGTTTCTCTCCTACTTTAACTATATGCGTGGCACGCACAGTGCCAATGCGCTCTACGGACTACCTGTCGGTAAGCGTGGTGCCTGGGCGGTCGCTCTGCGCAGTACCTACTATGGCAAGATGCAAGGGTACGATACGCAGGGGGTGGCGACGGCTCCGTTTCAAGCGATGGAGATGGCGCTCTCGGGGCTTTACAGCTACGATCTGACCGACCGACTACGAGGTGGCTTGGCGCTCAAGATGCTCTACGGGCAGATCGAGCGTTACTCGGCCTTTGCGCTTGTAGCTGATGCGGGGCTGAGCTACTACCGCTCCGACTGGGGCACTTCGCTAGGTATGACCATCTCCAATGTGGGCGGTATGCTCAAGAGCTACGGGCTCTCACGTCGTATGCCACAGTGGGACATTCGTCTCGGGATGTCGCAGCGCCTGGCGCATGCGCCGATACGCTTTCACCTCACGCTACATGGTCTGACACCTTATAATATACAGACCTGGGGAGCGGGACGGTCAACGGGCGTACGCATAGCGAGTCACTTTGCAGGTGGTGTGGAGTTTGTTCCGTCTGAGCAGTTTTGGGTAGGCATTGGGTACAATGCGAAGCAAGCTGTGGATCTCTCGGAGCGAGGAGCTAAGAGCCTGAGTGGCCTTTCGGCTGGTGTGGGCTTTAACCAAAGGCACTACCGCCTGGCGCTCGGCGCAACCTATTATAATCCGCAAATGTTGGGGCTGATGTTTTCATTCTCCACAACCTTTGGCAATGACAAGTATGTCTACTAAGCAGATACAGATAGCAATCGATGGATACAGTGCCTGTGGCAAGAGTACGCTAGCACGTGCACTAGCCAAGGAGCTGGGCTACACCTATGTAGATAGTGGCGCTATGTACCGTGCCGTGGCTCTCTTTGCGATGAGACGTGGGCTATGGGATGGCGATCAGTTTGACCTAGACAAGCTACGTAAGGAGCTGGATGGGGTGCTGGTAACCTTTGACCCTAAGACTGGACACACGCTCCTCAATGGCGAGGATGTGGAGTCTGAGATTCGCACGCTAGAGGTCTCTCGTCCGGCTAGTGTCGTGGCGAGCTATGACTTCGTACGCACGATGCTCGTGGCGCAACAGCGCCGTCTGGGCGAGGCAGGTGGCATCGTGATGGACGGTCGGGATATTGGGACGGCCGTCTTCCCAGAGGCTGAGCTCAAGATCTTTCTCACAGCAAGCCCCAAGGTGCGTGCACAGCGACGCTATGACGAGCTACGTGGCAAGGGCGACCAGACGACGACAATGGAAATGGTCTCGGCAGACCTAGCCGACAGAGACTATAGAGACTCACACAGAGCGATCAATCCGCTCCGCCAAGCTGAGGATGCGGTCGTCATAGACAATAGTGAGCTGACCATCGATGAGCAGACGCAAGTGGCTCTGCAGATAGCACGAGAGCGGGAGCAAAAGTAGATAAGCGTGAAGGCAAACAATCAGATAGGACGCGTCGAGATAGATCCCGAGTCGGGCTTCTGCTTTGGCGTCATCAAGGCGGTCTCTCGTGCTGAGGAGATACTGCGCCAGGAGCATGGCGAGCCACTATACTGTCTAGGCGACATCGTCCACAATCGTGCTCAGGTGGATCGGCTGGAGTCTCTCGGCATGCGTACGATAGACCACGAGCAGTTTAGCCATCTGAGCAATGCTCGTGTACTGTACCGAGCTCACGGCGAGCCTCCCGCCTCCTACACCTACGCTGCAGAGAACGGCATAGAGGTGGTTGATGCGACCTGTCCTGTGGTGCTAAGACTACAGCAGAAGGTAAGGCAAGCGTACCTCCAGCATGCGAATGATGATACGCAGATTGTCATCTTTGGCAAGCCTGGACATGCAGAGGTCAATGGACTGGTCGGACAGACTGATGGAAAGGCTATCGTGGTGCGAGAGCCTAAGGACTTAGACTTGATAGACTTCGCACGCTCCATCGAACTCTTTTCACAGACCACCATGCAGGAGGATCAGCTTGAGGAGATGCTTTCGCTCATTCAGAGCCGTCTGAGCGACACGGCGACGCTTGTTTCTCACAATACCATCTGCCAGCAGGTCTCTCGTCGCATTCCCAACATTCGAGAGTTTGCCAAGAGCCACGACCGCATCTTCTTTGTCTCCGATCAGAAGAGCTCCAACGGACGCGTCCTCTATCAGAACTGCCTTGAGGTCAATCCCAATACGACCTTCATCACCTATCCCTCCGAACTGACCTACGACCTAGTTCCCTCGCACGAAGAGTCTATCGGCGTATGCGGAGCCACGAGCACCTCTCGTGAGCAGTTACAAGAGATCGCCGAGATCATCACCCGATGGATGCAACAGCGCCAAGACGCTGCTCAGTCAAATTAAACAATACACCTTATGAGACGCCTGCCCCACCCCTTTACCACGTTAATGTCCCTGCTCACCAGTCTGCTCCTGCTCGTATCTTGCGGTAGTGGTGAGGTGCAGATAGAGATTGATAGCGAAAAGGCCGACAACACGGGCTACACGGCGCTCCTCTACACGCTACAGAGTGGCGGAGCACGCATTGACACGCTCGCCTTTACCAAGGCGGGGGAGACTTTTACCTACACCTTCGATCGAGACTCTATCCACGGAGCGTACATCGTCGTGGGAAACTTCGAGCAGTACTACCCGCTAGACCTGCAGAGCCAGAGTAAGGTGCGCTTTCATCTAGAGGTCGCCTCACCGCACAATTGCTACGACCTGGACGAAGCTAAGAGGACGGGCTACAAAGCGTTCCTCAAGAAGGCAAAACCGCTCCTACGCACCTACGACCAGGCGGTAGCGGACAATGACTTGGACAATGCCAACAAAGAGGCAAAGCTGGTGATGCAGGAGTTCATCGCCTTTGCCTCGAACCTCAAAAAGAAGGAGCAGAAGCGCTATGCTGGACAGATGGACTGGGCGCTGGAGATCATGTCTCTCTACGAGGACGGCTTGTCGCAGTTGCGTCAGGCGCTCATGGACGGCACGATAGACTCCGCGCTCTTCACGCCTGAGATCTATCAGTTTGTCGTCACCCCATCGTCAGCTAGCCAAAAGAGCTATCCCACCCTACGAGCCATCAATAAGAACGACACCATCACGTGGCGCCCCTCCAGCTATCCTCAGGGGCGCATCCTCTTCGGCTCAGACATAGAGTGGACGCATGTGCGCATACCGCAAGGCACCCAGCAGTCGATCACGTTGCTCCTGCCCCTCGGGAGCGTAGACTCGCTAGGACAGATCGCCAATCGTCTAGGGGCTTACAGCTACGTCATTGATGCGCCCGAGCCTCTTCGTGTGCAGCTCTACAGAGCCTTAGCTCCAGACGAACAGGCTGGAGTAATGCACTACCGTACCGACAGTAATCACGCTCTGGTCGTGGACTCCATCTCTTATTTCCAATACAATGAGTAAGCTCGTCAAGACCTATTCCTCAGCCCTCGTCAGCCTTGATGCGCTCCTCGTCACCGTTGAGCTCAGTGTCTCCAAGGGCTTCAACATCAGCATGGTGGGACTGCCCGATGCAGCCGTACGAGAGTCGCTCTCTCGTGTCTACACCGCCTGCCACTCCTGCGATGCGCACCCCAAGAGCTTTAAGACGGTCATCAACCTAAGCCCAGGCGATGTACGCAAGGAGGGGACTGTCTTTGACCTCCCCATCGCTGTGGCACTTCTTGCCGCCAATGAGATCATCCCCGAGAAACCACTTGCAGACTATGTGATGGCTGGCGAACTATCTCTTGATGGCACCTTGCAGCCTGTCAAAGGTATACTCCCGATGGCCATCATGGCTAGAGAGCAGAAGTTCAAAGGAGTCATCGTGCCCAAAGAAAACGCTCGCGAAGCTGCCGTCGTCAACGACTTAGAGGTCTACGGTGTTGAGTCGCTTAGAGAGGTGATAGACTTCATCGCTGGGAGAGCGAAGCTAGAGCCGACCGTAGTCAACACCCGCGAAGAGTTTGCCCAGCAGCAGTGCTTCTCTTCGGTAGACTTCAGCGAAGTCAAGGGACAGCCCGCCCTCGTCCGAGCCATGGAGGTCGCAGCCGCAGGGGGACACAATATTATTATGATCGGTTCGCCAGGATCAGGCAAGTCAATGGTCGCCAAGCGTCTCCCCACGATCCTTCCCCCGCTCACCCTCCACGAAGCACTTGAGACCACCAAGATATACTCCGTAGCGGGCGCTCTCAAAGGAAACGTATCTCTGATGAAGAGCCGCCCCTTCCGTGCGCCCCACCACACCATCTCCAATGTAGCACTCGTCGGTGGCGGCACGACCCCACGACCAGGCGAGGTGAGCTTAGCACACAACGGGGTACTCTTCCTCGATGAGCTGGCCGAGTTCAATCGCGTAGCCCTCGAGTTGCTACGCCAACCGCTCGAAGACCGCACCATCACCATCTCTCGTGCCAAAGCGACCTTTAGCTATCCCGCTTCCTTCATGCTGGTGGCTGCGATGAATCCCTGTCCTTGTGGTTACTACAACGACCCCAACCGTGAGTGTACCTGTCCTCCAGGTGCACCCGCCAAGTATTTGCAAAAGCTTTCCGGCCCCCTCTTAGACCGTATAGACATACAGATCGAGACCCGTCCCGTGGACTTTGACTCCCTCTCCGACCGTCGTCCCTCCGAGAGCAGTGCTGCGATCCGAGAGCGCGTTATCAAGGCGAGAGAGATACAGCTCCAGCGCTTCGCTCCCTACCCTGGTATTCACTGCAATGCGCAGATGACCCCACGCTTGATGAAGCAGTTCGCCTATGTCGAGGGTGACGCTATGCAGATACTTCGTCAGGCCATGATACAGCGCGACCTCTCTGCGAGAGCGTACGACCGCATCCTCAAGGTGGCTCGCACCATTGCCGACCTTGACGGTTCCGAGCAGATCTCGCTCAAGCATATCAGCGAGGCGATCAACTACCGCAACCTGGACCGCTCCTCCTGGGGCATTGTCTCCGTCTAGCGACAGGTTGCACAATAAACAGCCTTCCTCCGCCGTTAGTTCAGTAAAACAATAGACTCTATGAAACTTCGCAATCTATTCATAACCACTCTTATGCTCCTAGGCTTGGGGGCGCTAACGTCTCACCTCACAGCGCAGGAGGTGAGCCAAGACAGACGCTTCAACCCAGTGCTCACCTCAGTACCCTCGCTCAATATCAACCCGAGCGCCCGTGCTGCAGGTTTAGCCGACATGGGAGTCTCGACCACGCCAGACGTACAGTCTCAGTACTTCAACCCCGCTAAGTATGCCTTCCTCAGTAGCAAGGCTGGTATCAGCATGTCCTATACACCTTGGCTCGCTAAGCTGGTCAAGGATATCAAGCTCATGGAGCTAGTCGGCTACTATAAGATAGGTCGTGAGAGCAACCAAGCACTGAGCGCCTCGGTACGATACTTCTCCTTTGGTGCTATTGAGCAGTTTGACAACATGTCCAAGTCTCTCGGTGAGGCACACCCCAATGAGTTTGCCGTAGACTTTGGCTACGGGCTACAGCTCTCTGACAGCTACTCGATGGCGGTCGCTCTGCGCTATATCCGTGCCGACAACAACCTCGCAACGGGTGAGAAGAGTGCGGGCAATGCCTTTGCAGCAGATATTTCGGGCTTCTACAACCGTTACTTTGATCTAGGCTCTGCCGAAAGCTTGTGGACCTTTGGTTTCAACATTAAGAATATCGGTACCAAGATCTCATACGACAACGGTGGTACCAGCATGTTTATCCCGACCAACCTCTCTCTTGGTACAGGACTCCTCTACCCCTTTGATAAGTACAATGCGTTGGCGGTCAATATGGAGGCAAGCAAACTCCTCGTGCCGACCCCTCCCGTAAAGGATCAAGCCAACCCCGAGGCATACGATGCTGCTCGTCAGAAGTATCTCAACACCTCCTCCATCGCAGGCATCTTCACCTCTTGGGCTGATGCCCCAGGGGGCTTCAAAGAGGAGCTACAGGAGGTCTCCCTCCGACTAGGTGCTGAGTACAGCTACAACAACCGTTTCTTCCTACGTGCTGGCTACCACTACCTGCACCCCTACAAGGGCAACTTGCAATACTTCACCGCTGGTGCTGGCTTCAAGATGAACGTCTTCAGCATCGACGCCTCTTACCTCGTCTCCACCGTCCAGAGCAACCCGCTCGACCAAACGCTCCGCTTCACCATCGCCTTCGACTTTGACGGCATCCGTGAGCTACTCAAGTAAGCCACCACGAGCATGACCTGCAGCTACCGCATAGGCTCTGGCTACGACATACACCGTACCACGCCAGACCGACCGCTCATCCTCTGTGGTATACAGATTCCCAGCCCACTGGGACTGCTCGGTCACTCTGATGCTGACGTAGCGCTACACGCTCTGATGGACGCACTCCTTGGGGCCATCGGGCAGCGAGACATCGGCTACCACTTTCCCGACACCGACGAGCGGTACCGTGGAGCCGACAGCACGAAGCTCTTCGCCACCGTCATGCAGATGGTACGCGAGGAGGGCTGTCAAGTAGTCAATGC
>NZ_CAMYEZ010000042.1 GCF_947254915.1 uncultured Porphyromonas sp.
GTTGAGATAGATATCACATCGCCACGTATATGCATCAACCTATATAATTTATGATACGTAAAACCTTTGCGTTCTCTCTGCTATTATGCACGCTACTGGTATCAGCTTTTGCTCTTGTGGCCCAAGAGTCTCCCACCCATCTTAAGGTATTCCTCAAGGGGAAAGAAGCTGAACTAATCCCCATTGATGAGATAGACAGCCTCCGATTCGTCAAGAAGGAGTGCCCTAGAGACCAAATGCCTCTCATCAACTTTGACTACAATACTGACAAAGCTCCTGTTGAGGCTTATGAAGCTACCTTAGGACGTAAGCTACAAAAGGATGTCAATGTCAATAATGACAAGTCTGAGGCACCTAACCTAACCCCCGCCTATGTCAATCTATCGCTTGATCTAATACCGATAGTTAGCTATGGAGGTACGAATGCAATTCTAGAGTCTGACGTCATCATCGCACTCTGCCGCGAGCCAATCAATGACTGCCCCAAGGTGCGAGGTCTTATTACAGATTTAGGCTTTACAGAGACCTACAAGGATGAGACCTCTTACCAATACAAGAAGGAGGATATGTCAATTGTCCTGCAAGTCTGGCCCAATAGCAAGTGGGGAACCAAGACCTGTCTGACGATCCTACGTCCTACCCCTCCAGCACCAGTCGCCAAGGCTCATGACTTCGTAGCTACGGCTAAGGATCTTCCATCCATTGAAGCCTTAATGAGCAACCAGGTGGACAAGATTGTTGCTTTCGAGCGGGAGGCTGGTTATCGAGAGATCCCTTCAGATTTAAGCGGAGTATGCTTATCTTTCCCGACAAAGAGTGATCAAACGAAGAAGAGCAATATCACGTTTGCCTTCTACTGGATCGAACAGCAGAAGGTCACTGGAATCTTTAATGCTATATCAAGTGTGGAGGAAGCTCTCTCAAGTAGTCAAATACATGAGTGGGCTAAGCTCAATGGATTTGATGGAACTTGGAGTAAACAGCTAGAGCATGATGAACTGATGGATAAAGATATAGTCTATGCAACTGTTTCAAACGCCAAAGCTACGCTGAGAATCTTTTATGAGCGGAGTCGTATGAAGTTTGAAATCCGCCCTAAGAAAAACTAGCGGGGATCCTTCAGTATGTTCGGAGGAGCTTGCTATTTAGGCTCTAAGAGTTTCGCCATAGCTCATTTTTGCTGTGAAACTTGGCTTAGAGTCTCTGATACTTTGTAGTAAGCGTACGATAAAGAATAAGAGGACTCTCTCAGCGTTAGGTCTGACGACCTGTCACTGGGAGAGTCCTCTTATTATATAGTGTCTCTGGCGGAGGCTCTCTCTGGAGCCCCTATCAGGTACCGTCGCAGAGGCTAGAAGATTAGCTTAGTTGACTCGCCATCGACGGATAGTAGATAGCTCCCTGCGGGTAGCTCTGCGATACAGATTCGTAGCTCGCCACTCTGGTTCGTTCGTGCGCTCTGCAGGAGCGTTCCGCCTAGTGTGTATAGCTCCACCACAGCATAGGGCGTAGCCAGTGTGACTTCAATATAGTCTCCAGTGAGCATAAGGCGGTAGTTATCTGCCGATAAGACGGGGTCGTTGGCAAGTGGATTCTTACCTCTGTTGTCGTAGCTCTTGTAGTCATAGATGGACCAAAACTTGTCTGTGGCAATCTTGACATCAGCGTTGTTTACTTCGTTCCTCTCGTTCTGCTCTGATGAGTCAAGGACATAGAGTTCACCACGTTTATTCGCTCCTCTTGTGGGCAAGCTCTCAAAGAGTTGCTTCATAGCTGGCTCTTTGATGACATTCTTGAAGCAGTAGCCCTCTGTCAGTGCCGTACACGAGGAGAGGTCGAGAGCCGATAGATTGTTATCACGACAGTCTAGCTTTTTCAAACTTGACATCCCAGAGAGAGCGAGCGCCGTGAGTTGGTTCTCAGCGACATTGAGCTCAGTCAGACTAGTGCAGTCAGAGAGACCACGTATTTCGGTCAGTAGGTTGCGCTCTAGGCTCAGCTCTTGAAGGCTTGTCAGTCCAGTCAAGTCAATGCTTGTCATCTTATTCCCAGGGAGCCATACGGTCTCTAGTAGCTTGCAATCTGAGAGATCAATCTCTGGAAGCTCACTGCCTGCGCAGTTGATAAAGGTGAGGTCAGCGCAGCCCTTGACGTTGACAGATGTCATCGTATTGTGCAGAGCATAAAACTTAACTAGCTTAGGACTCTGTGAGGCATCGATGTCGTATGCGATAGAGCCGTTTTCGGAGCAGTCTATCGTGTGCACTAGTCCAGTGATTCGGATGAGACCTCGCATTGACTTGTACTTTTTGATAGGAGGGACACCGCTCGTGATCGTCTCCTCTACGACTACGCCTTCGTCTGTCTCTATCTGTACCTTACTCTCGGCTGCAAAGCCAGCTAGACCCAAGGAGATCTCCTTGTCGGGCTTTGTCTTTATCGTAATGATGGGATCTGGGTTTTGGTTCTTTTGACCAGGTACGTCTATCTTCCAGCCCTTGTCCGTAGCGATATAGCCATAAGCCTTCTCTGCGCCAGGATTGTTGACCACTTTGATGGTTCCTGAGATAGATGGCAGAGCATTGTAAACCTTGTTGAGAGCATCCGCCTCGAGGAGATTCTTCTGAATGTATAGAGTCTTCAAAGCGGGAAGTGAACCAATCGTAAGAGACGTGAGCTTGTTGCCATCAAGCTCAAGGTCGTTGAGGAGCGGGCACTCTCCTACGGTAAATTCAGTGATTTGATTGTTAGGTAGTCTCAGACGTAGTAGCTTCGGGAAAGAGATAGCCCCCTCGCCGAGAGTGGTGAGTTTGTTGCCCTTTGCATAAAACTCAGTAATAGATGCTGGAAGAGAGACACGTTCTAGGGCACAATTGTCAGCTCGTATGGAGCTAAGGTTAGTGAGTGTAGAGGCATCAAGTGTAGTCAGAGTAGGATTGTCTGAAGCAATCAAATTCTTTAGCGCATTTAAGCCAGACAGATTAAGGCTCTCTAGCTTATTTAGCTTTACATTGAGCATAGAAAGGGCGACAAGACTATGCAGATCGAGGCTAGTCAACTTATTGCCCTGCAAGTTCAGAGACACTATCGCTGGAGTCTTAGAGAGGTCCAGTGTCGTGAGCTCATTATCTGCTAGGGCTAGCATACCCATCTTAGGAGCATCAATAGTGATCGCTGTAATCTTAGCTCTTGGAGCTAGGAATGATAGGCACTCCCCATAGATCTTAATCTCGTCTCCAGCCTTCTTTCCCCTGACCATAGTAGATGCGGGTGAGACAAGCGTGCCATCACCCCAGTCTATCTGAATGGGGGTAGCTCCTCCGATGATTGTAAAGGAATAGCTGGTTCCGACCGCTCCAGACGTAGTGAGCCTTATCGTAGGTTCACTAGAACCTCTTAGGGTGTTGCCAAGAAGAAGTGGATTCTCGCTCGTATGTCCTATTGATGGACAGCAAAGAGCCACGAGTAGCAGTAGTAAAGGCATTAATCTTTTCATCATGATATTATTGTGTTTAGGTATGTTCTTGTAGGGGGGCTCTTGCAGACTAGCGGCGGGTGTACTGCGAGCGACCGAGCGAGTAGACGTCTCCTCCGAGACTATCTACAGCAACGATGACGGGAAGCTCCTCGACACGTAGCTTGCGGATCGCTTCGGGACCTAGGTCGTCGAAGGCTATCACCTCAGCCTCCTTGACACACTTACCCATCAGAGCGGCAGCCCCACCGATAGCGGCAAAGTAAACGCCCTTGTATTGCTTGATCGCGTCAACGACCTCGGGGCTACGCAAGCCCTTGCCGATCATCACACGCAAGCCGTGCGCTATGAGCGTGGGTGAATAGGCATCCATTCGCCCTCCCGTGGTGGGACCGACGGAGCCGATAGGTTGTCCAGGCTTAGCTGGGCAAGGACCCGCGTAGTAGACGACCTGCCCCTCAAAGTCAAAGGGCATCTCCTCGCCTCGCTCCAGCATCTCGACAAGACGCAAATGCGCTGCGTCACGTGCTGTGTATATAGTCTCCGAGATGTAGCACATATCTCCCGCTCTGAGCGGAGTAATCATCTCTGTCGTAAAGGGGGCTCTGAGTATCTTCTTCTCTTCCATGTCTATATATATTATAGTGTACCCTCAGCGTGACGCGTGGCGTGGCAACTGATATTGACCGCTACGGGCAAGCCAGCAATGTGTGTCGCACCCGTATTGATGGCGACGGCTAGAGCCGTGGTGTCTCCTCCGAAGCCAGCTGGACCGATGCCCATCTTATTGATCTCTTGGAGTAGCTCCTCCTCGATCTCCGCCACGGCGGGATCGGGATGACGTTCACCGATAGGACGTAGTAGCGCACGCTTTGCCAGCTCAGCCGACCGCTCCATCGTACCACCGATGCCGATGCCGACGATGATCGGCGGACAAGGGTTGCCCCCAGCGTGCGAGATGGTGTCAAGGACAAACTGCTTGATGCCAGGCACCCCTTGGCTTGGTGTAAGCATCGAGAGAGCGCTCTTGTTTTCACTACCGAAGCCCTTGGGAGCGACCGTGATATGCATTTGATCTCCTGGCACGATTCGGTAGTGGATGACGGCGGGCGTGTTGTCGCCTGTGTTGTGTCGATGTATCGGATCGCTCACGACGGACTTGCGCAGGTAGCCGTGGGTATAGCCTCTGCGGACGCCCTCGTTGATAGCGTCTTCGATCAGATCACCCTCGACGTGCAGATCCTGTCCCATGTCAACGAAGATAACGGTCATGCCCGTATCTTGGCACATGGGAGCACGCTCACTGCGCGCTATGTGGACGTTTTCAATGATCGTATTCAGTACGTTTCGAGCTAGAGGCGAGCGATCCTGCTCGGCACCCTGCTGCATAGCAGCCTCAATGTCGGGCGAAAGATTGACACAAGCCTCTATGCAAAGCTTCTCCACCAAGTCTGTGATGGCTGTAGAGGATATTGTACGCATATATGGTTAAGTGTGTAAGTAAACTGTCTAGTTAAGTAGTTATGGGCAAATGAGCTTACAGCTGTACTGCTCGCATTCGCCTCCCGCAAGATGTAGGATGTAGACCCCACTCTCTAAGGCATAATCGCTCAGCTGTAGAGATGAGGAGCTATAGGTCAAAGGCGCTGTCAGCACCCGCTGCCCCGAGCTACTGTACAGCTCCAGCTCTATAGGGGTACGACCTTCCAGCCAAGAGGTGGGCAGTATGATGTGTAGACGCTCGCCCTCCAGTATGATACGAGGTTCGTCAGTCATAAGGACCGAGTTAGTCCCATTTGCCTTGAGCTGACCGAGGACGATTGGATCAACCCAGTAGTGTCCCAAGTAAGGCGCTCCACCTAGCTGTGCGGGCTCCCAGCTAGAGCCGACGAGGTGCCACGCATAGGGGGTGTCGTGTGACTGTGCTTTGCTCAGGAGTAAAGGCAGCGATAGGGGCTCTCCAGCGCTACCCTCGAGGGCTACGTAGTACGTTCCCGCAGAGAGCTGCGGAGTCTCGCCCTCCTGCACGGGGAAGAAGGCTTGGAAAGCATCTCTTAAGACCCTAGCTTTCGGAGTTTTTTCACTGCCACGCACCAACATATAGGAGGGATTGGTCAGAGATTGCTGGTAAAGTCTCTTGCCTGGCTTGCCACCTTCATCGGCATAGATGGAGAGCGTCACAGGCTTCCATCTCTGCATAGCGCCTAGGACGAGTACAGAGCCGAGGTACTGCACCGACGTGTCTATATCGTAGCGCACGGCAACCCCTTGTATAGCGTCATCGGCACTGCGTATAGCGACGTCGTCACGCATCGGGCTGTAGAGCTGATGCGAGAGACGCATCGGAGGATTGTCAGCAAAGGGATCTAGCCCCTCCATTATCTTCTGCTCTCTCCCTGGAGCTAGGTGAGGCTCTAGGCACTTGTCGTCCGAGTAGCCCGTGAAAACTTCGCTCAGAGCGTAGTAGTAGTCGTTGCACGGTGATTTGCAGAAAGAGCTTCCCCCCGTGAGTGCCCCGATGAGGTGATGATTCTTGTCAAAGAGTCCCGAGCCTGAGGAACCACCCGCTGTCGTCCCCACATTCCACTTCTTAATGTACAGATGAGCGTCAATCCATCGTATCGGCAGAGAAGATATCTCGTAGCTCTCCAGCGGGGGCTTCTCATCCGCTCTGTTGTAGCGACGTACAGAGGCTTGCGGATGATGGATGCCGATGACAGGCGCAGGGAAGTTGCGATTAGCATTCCACCCAGCGAAGTAAGGACGATAGCTGGGCGGTATAGCGCATTTACCTTGAGGCACATCAGGACGAACGCCCGTGATGCGGAGCAGACACATGTCGTGCTCCTCATTGTATGCAACCAGCTCAGCACCCGCTAGCGTCTGCTCCTCAATACCATTGATAAGTGGGTCGCCCGTAGGGCTAAAGTAGTTGAAGTAAAAGAGCGTCTGCTCTGCACTCTGACGCACATACTTGAGGTCACGACAAGAATAGTTGGCATTGAGACAGTGGGCAGCGGTCAGGACGAGCGGATCCCCATCTTGGCGGCTGTTGTTGAGTAGGGTGCCTGAGCAAAAAGCTTTGCCACGCACCACTAGCATCAGTTCACTGCGAGCGATGCGCTCCACCTCGGGGTGCAAGACCGTGGACTCGGCACACTCCAGCCCCTTAACTATAAACCAAGGCGAACCACCAGACCCGCTATGATTACCGTTTGGGAGTGGTAGCTCCTCACCGACGGCAGAGAGCAGAGCCGTCGTAATCCCCTCTAGTCGCCACGGGAGCGACTCCTCCTGACTAGAAGCCGGATAGTAATATATGGTCAAACGCTCGCCATAGAGTGGCGCAGTCGTGAGGCTATGGGAGGCGACATTGTTTGCCTCGGTAAAAGCGCCTCGCACTTCGCCCGCTTCATTTGCAATGATCAGCATATCGCCACGGCTCAGCTGGTAGTCTCCAAAGTAAAGCGTATTCCAGCCAGCCTCCTCAAGCTGCAGAGTTCCTCGCCAAGCTCGCTCTCCCGAAGCGGTCGTGATCCACTCACCCCACAACTGGCTCTCAGGTAGCTGACGGTACTCCACGGCGGGTAGCTCTAGGAGTCGTAACCCCGACGAAGCCGTCTCCTCTTGCTGTCGTAACGAACTCGTCTGTTCCGTACGGGAGACCGCATATAGCTGGTAAGCCTCCTGGGCATTACGTAGCGTAGCGTGACGCTCGCTCAGATCCGTCACTATAGTCGCAGGGATCGGTGTCGCAAGCTGAGCCACAGCAGGCAGAGCCAGCAGGAGCGCAGCGAGAGAGAGGCACACGCACCGGCCATAGGATAGGAAACCCACACAGGAGCGCTGTGCGAAGCGACGCAAAGCCATCGTCGCTAGAGCCATATTAAGTCTATTCATAGAGATCGTTCGAGATATATTCTCTCAAAGGTACAAATAAACTCGTACAAGCAGAGCTTTATATGATATACGTAGAGTTTAGCGTCCTAGGATCCTAAGCGCACTAGGTGTACTAGTGTCTCTAGCGAAGAGTCAACTGTCAGCTCCTCCCGAGAAAATCGGAAATCTCCAGGGAGCAAACGAAAATTCCTCACCGAGGGGCGAAATAAAACTTCGGAAGAATGAAATGAAACTTCGGAAGAAAGGAATCAAAGTTCCGAAGAATTTTCCTATTCCTCCGTAAGGATAAAAAAATAGCCACGTGGGGATTTGAGGTTTTCCACGAGGCTATTGATATGTTGAGTCGTTCGGTGGTTGGAGTCTTTGGTGAAGGGTAGGGGATGAGGTGTGGGTTAGCGCTTGCCCGAGGCATCGATCTTGAGGAAGAGGGCGAGCATCAGCGAGAAGCCCCAGAGCGAGGAGCCTCCGTAGCTAAAGAAGGGGAGCGGGATGCCGATGACGGGCACCAGTCCTAGCACCATCCCCACATTGACCATCAGGTGAAAGATGAAGACGCACGCCAGACAGTAGCCGTAGACCCGCCCGAAGGTGGAGGGGTGCTGCTCCGCTCGCCACATGATGCGTAGGATCATAGTGAGGAAGAGAAGGAGCAGACCAACGGATCCCGCAAAGCCTTGCTCCTCACCGATGGTGCAGAAGATGAAGTCGGTGTCTTGCTCGGGAACATACTTGAGCTTCGTCTGGGTGCCCTGGAGGAACCCTTTGCCCATGAGGCCACCTGAGCCGATAGCTATCTTCGCTTGGTCCACATTGTACCCAGCGCCTCGTGGATCCTGCTCGATGCCGAGCGATACGGCGATACGCATCTGCTGGTGCGGTGCGAGGATGTCGTTGTAGACGTACTCGACAGAGAGCGAGAAGGCGAGCAAGCCTAAGCTGGCTAAGCCGACTAAGAGGTAGGAGCGGGAGTAGTGCAGCAAGGCGCGCACGAAGCAGAAGAGGATGATGCAGCTCATTAGCGCCAGTGCGACGTAGCTGTAGTCGATCTGCAACCAGCGCAGAGAGATATATATGCCGACGAAGTAGGTGGCGCTGACGATCCACAAGATGCGTCGCTCACGGGGCTTCCACCGTACGATGCTGCTGAGGTAGAGGATGGTGGCGACGGAGATGATGCTGCAGATGAGCAGACGGCTAGCGTCGGTAGCGCCCCAGCTGACGTCGGCCAGCATGAGTGACACGACAAAGAGTGTCACCGCTAGCGAGGCGAGTAGGAGGAAAGCGCCAGAGAGTCCCTCACGATAGAGTGCTAGGAAGAAGGCGCAGAAGACGAGCGCCGACCCAGTCTCACTTTGTAATATGATGATAGCCATCGGTAGGAGTATGATGGCAAAGACCTCTAGATAGCCTCTCAGGGTGGTGAGCTTGAACTCGGGGCGGTTGAGCCAGTAGGCGAGCATGAGCGCGGTGCCGAGCTTGGCAAACTCGGCGGGCTGCACTCGGATGGGACCCATGACGAGCCAGGAGCGGGAGCCTTTGATATCGGGCGCTACGACGGCTGTCACGATAAGAAGCAGGATGAAGCCTATATAGAGGTAGGGGGCTCCAGACTCAAAGAGATCTTCGTCTATGAGGAGCACCACACCGCCTAGTACGAGCGCTAGGGAGATCCATATGAGCTGCTGCATGGGTCGCCCTCCCATCTCTAGGAGATGACCTGGTGTAAAGTCGTACGTAGCTCCGCATATGGCGAGCCAACCACCCGCTACCATCAGGAGGTAGAGGATGATGAGTGGCCAGTCGAGGCGCATCAGGAGGTTGCTACGTCGTTGCTTGCTAAGGTATGGCATGCTGCTCGTTGGGTCTTTATAGGTCGTGTGAGTAGAATATCTTCTGTCGGCTGATCTGCTCGGCAATGGCTTGGGAAGCTCCCGATAGCTGTCCATCACGCAGGTAGTACTCCATCATGACGCGTCCGATGGGTACGCCGAAGACAGCTCCGAAGCCACCGTTCTCAACGTAGACGCTGATGGCTACTTTGGGCTCTTCGAGGGGCGCAAATCCGATGAAGGCGGAGTGGTCTTTGCCAAAGCGGTTTTCGGCGGTACCTGTCTTACCGCATACGTTGATTTCGCCAGGTGCGAAGTTGGCCCGACGACAGGTGCCCGCTAGGACAGCGCCGTGCATCCCCTGAGCTATCTCCTCCCAGTAGTCTGGCGAGACCATCGTGTGGTGTGGCGTGGTGAAGAGGGTGTCTAGCGGGGTATGCTCGATCTTGCGGACGACGTGGGGCGTGTAGTAGTAACCTCTATTGGCGATGATGGAGGCGAGGTTTGCCATCTGTAGTGGCGTGAGTAGTACCTCGCCCTGACCGATGGAGAGGGAGATGATGGTGGAGGAGTTCCAGCGACTGTATACGCGGTCGTAGACGGAGCTATTGGGTATGAAGCCACGGTTTTCGCCAGCTAGGTCGATGCCGAGCTTGTATCCTAAGCCAAAGTTTACCATATAGTCGCGCCACTTATTGAGTGCGTCCTGTACGGTCGGGTAGCGGGAGCGGTCGTCGAGGAGGAAGTGCAAGCCCCAGCAGAAGTAAGCGTTGCAGGAGGTGGTCAAGGCACTGCGCAGATTGAGTGGAGAGGCGTGACCGTGGCAGGCGGGTCGTCCACGCATACGAGGATAACCACGAGCGCAGGAGAGGAGTGTGGAGGTGGTGACGAGATGCTCCTGAAGCATTACGGCTCCCATGGCGGGCTTGAAGGTAGAGCCTGGGGGATAGGTACCCATGATGGCACGATTGAAGAGCGGCTTGCCCTCCTGTAGGATGAGTTGCTGATGCGCCTTGCCTAAGCTCTTGCCTTGCAGCATGCGTACGTCGTAAGTGGGCGAGGAGACGAGGCAGAGTACTTCGCCACTCTTGGGTTCGATCATGACGATGGCGCCTCTTTTGCCCTGCATGAGCTTTTCGCCTAGGCTCTGCAGTCCTATATCGATGCTGAGGGTTAGGTCTTCGCCTGGGATCGCCTCAATGTCGTCGGCGCCTTCGTTGTAGCTGCCTTGTATCCTACCACGGGCATCACGGAGCAAGAGATTGACTCCGTTGCGCCCTCGCAAGAGTTTGTCGTAGGTGCGCTCTACGCCGCTCTTGCCGACGTACTGTCCGAGTGCGAGGGTGCTGTCGGCTTTGAGTTCCTCAGGACTGGACTCGCCTAGGTAGCCTAGTAGGAGAGCGGCATTAGGCTGGTCGGAGCGACGCACAGCGCGTGGTCGGAGCGTGAAGCCTGGTAGCCGGAAGAGCTGCTCCTGTATGAAACCCGCCTCTTCGCTGGTGAGCTGTGACCAGAAGAGTTGTGGCGTAAAGGGCGAGTAACCAGGATTGATGGAGCGGTCTCTTAGGGCAGTCATGCGCTCGTCGAGCTCCTGCTCGGAGGTGTGGAGGAGGCTCGCCAGTAGGGGCGTGTCGAGGGTGTCGGCGAGCTCTTTTGTAGTGACGAGGAGGTCGTAAGCTGGCTCGTTGTAGACGAGGAGGGTTCCTTTGCGGTCATAGATGACACCACGGTCGGGGAAGATAACTTCCTCGTAAAGGGCATTGTGCATGGCGCGCTCCTTGTATTCTGTGCTGACGAGCTGCAGGTAGCCGAGCCGTGTGATGTATAGTGCGACGATGCCTATAGCGATCAACGGGAGTACGGCGATGCGTAGTCGACGGTGTGGGCGCTCCATAAGCTGATCCGCTAGCTCTGATGCCGTGGTAGGTGCTCTAGGAAGAGCATCTGCAGGATCATCACGATGAGATAGGTCAGGAGCATACTGCTACCCAGCCGTAGGGCGTAGTAATCCCAGTCGAAGCCGCCTAGCGAGTCGAGCGTGAAGAGGACAAACTGGTGGATCGCTACCATCTCTAGGATGACTAGCCAGATGCCCCAGCCATGTATCCGCATGGAGGGCGCACGTCGTAGGTTGCTCTCGATATCGACGGCGGGAGCTAGGAGGTAGTTGCGCAGGAAGCCGACGAGTGTCAGGGCTGCCATGTGCAGTCCAGGCGTCCCACTGAGCAGGTCGACGGAGAGCCCGACGAGCGCTCCAATGAGCGTGAGCCACTCTTTCGGAGTATCTACGCTGAAGAGTAGCAGCGCAAAGAGATAGACCGAAGGGGTCGCATAGCGAAAGAGCTGTATGTAGTTAAAGACCTCTACCTGTAGCAGTACCAGCAGTACGATGCCTAGGGTCGTCCATATCATCTGTAGTCTCATAGCTCCTCTCTGCTCGCTTGCTCTTCTAGATTGATCGTATTGCCCCCCGTTATCACGTAGACGTGGTGTAGCTGTCCGAAGTCTGTCGCCAGGAGTACAGGGAGCTCCTTACGATAGGTGATACGAGAGCCCTGGGCACCGTTGCCCTCTAGCCGACCGATTATCATGCCTGGGGGGAAGATGGCGGAGTAGCCACTCGTCACGAGCGTATCCCCGACAGCTAGGTGCGCATGCTTCGGCAAGCCCCGTACGATGCCCTCCTCAGGCGAGAGCTTTTGTCGCCAAGAGAGGTCTCCCACATGCCCCTCGCGGAGGGTCATACAGCTGAGGGTTAGGTTCTCGTTGATGAGCGGTACGACCGTTGCGTAGCGAGGTCCCACCTGAGCTACGATGCCTACGACACCGCTCTGGGAGACTACGCCCATATTGGGCTTGATGCCGTCACGTGCGCCACGGTCTATGGTCATCATATTGTTTGCCTTAAGGTAGGTCAAGCTTACTACCCGTGCTGTCACAAAGGTAAAGTTGGGTTCCTCCCGTACGATGGTGTCTAAGGAGTCTAAAGGTGTCAGCACCTGCGGTACAACGGTGTCTGCGAGGAGATACTCGAACTGTCTCTGCAAAGCCAGGTAGCGCCCCTCGAGCGAGGCTAGCTGAGCCGTGAGCTGCTGGTTCTCTTGCTGTAGCGAGAGGTAAGAGCGCCAGCGTGCGCCCTCGCTGTGAATCCTCCCCACGACAGACGAACTGGCAGCCGCTCCCACGAATGAGTGGTAGAGACTGCCATGAAAGAGTAGGAGCAAGGCAATCGCCTCACACACCACTAGGAGCACCCAGTGCAGGTTCGCACGAAGGAGTTCGAGGAGACGACGCATTGCTATCTTTTGTTGCTACTATAGCGCCACGTGACGACCCTTTTAGTGAATGAGAAAGTTGTAACTATCTACATTCTTGAGCGCCTTGTCGGTGCCCATAGCCACAGCGCGCAGTGGATCCTCGGGGACGTTGAACTGTATAGCGAAGCGACGTGTCAGTCTCTCGGCTAGACCACGTAGGAGTGCGCCACCGCCTGTCAGGGAGATACCGTTTTGCGTCACATCGGTGTAGAGCTCGGGAGGCGTACTCTCGAGCGTCCTAAGGATAGCGCTCTCGATCTTGACAATAGACTTGTCGAGACACTGAGCTATCTCTTGATAGGAGACGCTGATCTGTCGTGGCAGAGAGTCCATCAGGTCGGCACTGGTGACGACGAAGTCCTCGGGAGCGTTGTCTAGCTCAGCTAGAGCGCTACCCACCTCGATCTTGATCTGCTCTGCGGTGCGCTCACCGACACGTACATTGTGCTTCTGGCGCATGTACTCCATGATGTCGTGGGTAAACTCATCACCAGCCACACGTATCGACTGCTTTGAGGAGATACCTCCGAGCGAGATGACAGCTATCTCAGTCGTACCACCGCCTATGTCCACGACCATGTTGCCCTCAGGTGCGAGGACGTCAATGCCGATACCGATCGCAGCAGCCATTGACTCGTAGAGCATGTAGACATCACGACCACCAGCGTGCTCGCTTGAGTCCTTCACCGCACGTATCTCCACCTCCGTACTGCCCGAAGGCACGCTGACGACCATACGTAGCGAGGGGGAGAAGAGCGAGTGCGACTTCTTGTTGATCTGCTTGACCATGCCTCGGATCATCTTCTCCGCTGCGTCAAAGTCCGCTATGACACCATCTCTGAGGGGACGCACCGAGCGAATGTACTCGTGCCCCTTTTCATAGATCTCCCGAGCCTTCGTGCCCACGGCGATCACCTCGTCATTGCGACGGTCGAAGGCGATGACACTAGGCTCGTCGAAGACGATCTTGCCATCCTTCATTATGATTGTATTAGCTGTGCCGAGGTCTATAGCTAGTTCTTGTCTTAGTTTGAATAGTCCCATATATCGTTTGGTTGTGACTAATGATTAATGTCTAAAGTGGCGTACCCCTGTCGTCACCATAGCGACGCCCTGCTCGTTGCACGCGTCGATGCTCTCCTGGTCGCGTATTGATCCGCCAGGCTGTACGATAGCCGTGATGCCTGCAGCAGCAGCTAGGTCTACGCAGTCACGGAAGGGGAAGAAAGCATCGCTCGCTAGGACAGCTCCCTTGAGATCAAAGCCAAAGTTGTGCGCCTTCTGGATCGCTTGTCTGAGTGCTGAGACACGAGAGGTTTGACCGATGCCTGTCGCAAGGAGCTGGCTGTCTCGGACGATAGCCAGTGCATTGCTCTTGCAGTACTTGACGATGCTCTCGGCCATGCGTATGTCGGCCATCTCATCTTCAGTGGGAGTAGTCTCCGTGACAGAGGTGTAGACGACCGGCTCGGAGAGGACGTCAGGTGTCTGTACTAGGTAGCCTCCCACTGCTGAGCGGACGCTGTCTTGGTCGGGCAGAGGTGCTTTCTGCAGGAGGAGGATACGCTTCGACTTTTGACCTAATATCTGCAAAGCTTCGGTGTCAAAGTCGGGTGCGATGAGTACCTCAAAGAAGATGTGCGAGATCTGCTCTGCCGTCTGCTGGTCTATCGGTCTATTTGCTACCAGGATGCCGCCAAAGGGTGACTCCGTATCAGCCTCATAAGCAGCCTGCCAAGCCTCCGAGATAGTCTCACGAGACGCTACTCCGCACGGGTTGGTGTGCTTGAGGATCGCAAAGGTGGGAGCCTCAAACTCCTGAATGAGATGCACGGCTGCGTCGAGATCCTGCAGATTGTTGTAGGAGAGCTCCTTGCCCTGTAGCTTGTCAAAGTAGTGATCCAAGTCTCCATAGAAGAAGCCCATCTGGTGAGGATTCTCGCCATAGCGCAGGACGCGCGGGTTGCGACCAGAGAGATGTAGTGCGGTGTGAGCACCAGCGTCAAAGTAGTTGAAGATGTCACTGTCGTAAGTCGCTGTCACCTCAAAGGCACGCAGCGCATAGCTCCTCCGCTCGGGGAGAGTCGTGGAGCATCCGTCACGCTCCAGCAGGTCAATCAGCCCATCGTACTGGTCACGGTGCGAGCAGATGAGCACATCGTGGTAGTTCTTTGCTGCAGCACGTATGAGGGAGATACCGCCTATGTCTATCTTCTCAATGATCTCCTCCTCGCTGGCGCCACTAGCGACCGTCTCAGCAAAGGGGTATAGATCCACGATCACAAGGTCTATCAGGGGAAGTGCATACTGCGCTACCTGCTCCTCGTCATGCGCATTGTCTCGCCGAGCGAGGATACCGCCGAAGATCATCGGGTGGAGCGTCTTGACGCGTCCTCCTAGGATAGAGGGCAGAGCGGTCAGCGACTCAACGGCTGTGCAGGGTATACCGAGCGACTCAATATACTCTTGGGTACCTCCAGTGGAGACGATCTCTACCTCGGCAGCATGTAGTATCTGTGCGATACGATCGATGCCCTCCTTGTGATAGACTGATATGAGGGCTCGTCGGATAGGTCTTGTGGTCATAAGCCTTGTGGCGTGTGGTATAGGGTGAATAGTAGCTCTCCTAGGCAACCCCTAAGCAGAGCAATCTGTGGGTCATAGCTACAGTAGCTACAAAGGTAGTAAAAAGAGCCGATAAAAGAGCCCTTTTCCCGACACTTTGTAGAGCAGAAGAGGAGGTAGAGGTTAGAAGTTAGAGCGAGATGGGTAGCGAAACGTAGGGACGCACGATCTGTGCGTCCGTCCCCGTTAAAGCCATGGCGCTGTAACCTTTGATACAACGGACGCACAGATCGTGCGTCCCTACAAAGGGCTA
>NZ_CAMYEZ010000043.1 GCF_947254915.1 uncultured Porphyromonas sp.
CACCTTCTCATGCTTCTGCACGGCAAAGTACTCAGCTGCCGACAGAGCCATATCGGGGATTAGCAGACGCTCCACGGAGGGGTCTTCGGTCGTATTGATAAAGCTCACGATACGATCCAGTGCGCCCGCATTGCTAAAGGTCTTCTTGTAGTAAAGGTAGTCATCGTTCGTCAGACCCATACCGCCAAGGATGATCTTGTCGCTCTCGGCACGAAGTGCTACGAGTGCCATCACCTCGTTGAAGGGTTGGTCAGGGTCTGCAAAGAATGGGATCTTCTGTCCCGTCACGAGCGTGTTATTGAGGTCGATACCAGCGATACCTGTGGCAATCAGCTCGGAGGGCTGGTCACGACGCACAGGATTGACCGAAGGTCCACCGATCTCTACATCTTCGCCCTCTAGCTGTGGACCGCCATCGATAGGCTCTCCGTAAGCGTTGAAGAAGCGCCCAGCCAATTGGTCGCTCACCTTGAGAGCTGGTGCCTTGCCGAGGAAGATAACCTCAGCATTGGTCGGGATGCCCTCAGTGCCTGCGAAGACCTGTAGAGTTACCTCGTCTTCATTGATTCTAACCACCTGAGCGAGCTTGCCATCGATTGTAGCTAGCTCGTCATTACCCACACCCGTAGCGTGGAGCATACAGGTAGCTTTGGTAATGTTGGTGATGCGTGTATATATCTTTTGAAAAGCTTGTGTAGCCATTGTGAGACGTTAGATGCTAGAGGTTAGATATTAGAGGAGGCGTGCGTAGACTGCTGCTCGATCAGCTGCTCGTACTGCTGCTGATACTTTTTGAAGTCTTCACTCTGAAACTCCGAGTAGTTCATCTGCTTGAGGTGGTTGATGAGCGTCTTGAAGAAAGTGCTCACCTCGTTGAAGTCCTCAAAGTTCAAGTCCGTGTGACAGATCTTGATTACTCTGTCGAGCATATACTTCTGGCGCTCCAGGGGCGTGTTGCAGTCGATATCGTCAAAGGCATCCTGCTGTAGGATCACAAAGTCTATCAACTCAGACTTCCAGAAGATAACGTGGTACTCTACGGGGACACCATCATCACCGAGGATGTTGATCTGCTCTGCGATCTCCTTGCCACGCTGCATGCGAGTCTTGATCTCGTTTACCTTGTCTAGCCAGTCGGAGCCGAGGTCTGCCGTGATGTACTCCTTGAGCTCGGGGTACTCTATATATTTAGAGTAACTGTCGATTGGGTTGACAGCGGGGTAACGCTTACTATCAGCGCGCTCCTGCTCTAGAGCGTAGAAGCATCGAGCCACCTTCTTCGTATTCTCCGTGACAGGCTCCTTGAGGTTACCACCTGCTGGGGAGACCGTACCGATGAAAGTCACAGAGCCCGTCTCGCCATTGTTGAGATAGACGAAGCCCGCACGAGCGTAGAAGTTTGCCACGATAGCCGACAAGTCCATCGGGAATGCGTCTGGTCCAGGGAGCTCCTCTAGACGGTTCGACATCTCACGCAGAGCCTGTGCCCAGCGAGAGGTCGAGTCCGCCATGAGTAGTACTCGGAGACCCATCGAGCGGTAGTACTCAGCGATAGTCATAGCCGTGTAGACCGAAGCCTCACGAGCAGCCACTGGCATGTTACTCGTATTAGCGATGATGATCGTACGCTCCATCAGCTTGCGTCCCGTGTGTGGGTCTTCGAGCTCAGGGAACTCGGCAAAGATCTCCACCACCTCGTTAGCACGCTCACCGCAGGCAGCCATGATGACGATGTCAGCCTCCGCCTGCTTAGAGATAGCGTGCTGGAGGACCGTCTTACCCGTACCAAAAGGACCCGGGATAAAGCCCGTGCCACCCTCTACGATTGGGTTTAGCGTGTCAATGGTTCGTACGCCCGTCTCTAGAAGCTTGAAGGGACGAGGCTTCTCGCTGTAGACCTGGATAGGTACCTTGACAGGCCAACGCTGGATCATCGTGATATCATGCTTCTTGCCCTCAGCGTCGACGATGACAGCGATCGTCTCCTCGACAGTGTACTGACCCGCCGGCTTGACACTCTCGACCGTGTAGCTCCCCTTCATGACGAAAGGTACCATGATGCGGTGTGGCTGGTGATTCTCGTCCACCTGCCCCAGCCACGAGCCAGCCTGTACCGTGTCGCCCGCCTTAGCAATAGGCGTAAAGTCCCACTTCTTAGTCGTGTCTAGTGGATGGGTGTAGTCACCTCTCTTGAGGAAGACACCATCCATCTTGTCTAGGTCGTGCTGCAGACCGTCATAGTTCTTAGAGAGCATACCTGGTCCCAGAGTCACCTCAAGCATGTGCCCAGTGAAAGAGACCTTGTCGCCCACCTTCATACCACGAGTACTCTCGAAGACCTGTACATATACGTTTGCACCGATCACCTTGATCACCTCGCTCATTAGCTCCACCCCGCGTACGGTGATGTAGCATATTTCATTTTGCGATACGGGACCATCGACCTCTACCGTGACGAGGTTAGAGACGATTCCTTTTACCACACCGTTTGTCATTGTATCTATTATTTCTTTTGTTTGCGTTTGAACTCCTCTAGCGAGGTGGTGCTCTCATGCTTGAGCTGAGAGACTATCTGACGGAAGACTTGCTCGCCCGTCTCTTCGTTGAGTGATACCCAGCGCTCTAGGATCTCTAGCTCTAGGTAGTAGGCTAGGAGATACTCTATGTCAAAGGGCTTGGAGAAGGTATGCTCCTCCAGCCAATCCCAGCGAAGCCGATCTATCAGCTGCTCGCGACGAGCGATGTCCTCCTCGCGACTGATATTGACCAACTGCTGTATCTGAGGAAAGAGCTCCTCCGTAATGCTAAAGTCCGCAGCCTGCGAAGTGCGCAGATGATGCTGCAGCGTGCCCCCTCCGATGATATACTCCTTAGGGTCAAAGCCTAGCTGCCGACTCGTGTAGGCGGCTAAGATGTTCTTGATGTTAAGGTTAAACTCCGCCCACTCAGCTACGAAACTATTCTTCTGACCCATCAGATAGTCGTAGTACATCGCTATGAGCTTATCCTGCTCTAGGCGTAGCTGCCAGATCGTGTAGGGCTCCTCCGCCTGCTGTAGCTCCTCGCGCATCTCAGCTCGCTCCTCGGCAAGCTCCTCCTCCAGCTCGGGGTCGGGGAGACGCATCTCAATGTACTCCTTGATGAAGTCAGGTAGCTGCTTCGTGCGGGGCCGCTTCGTGCGCTGCTGTATAGCTATGATATAGTCAGCCAGCTCCTTGGCGTCGATTGTCTCTAGGGGCTCTTTAGGCTCCAACTCAATCTCTGAGGGGTCGTCCTCCCAGTGGATAGAGTCGTCCGAGAGCCACGCATTGATCGTCTCCAAGATCTGCGGTAGCTCCTGCTCCATGAGGAGTAGGTCTAGGAGACGTCTGTCACGCTTGGTGAGCTCCTGTCGTAGCTCCGCCTGCAGCGCATCCGTTTGTATCGGTAGCTTGCGGTCGTCTACACCAATGTTTGGCAGACCTGCGATGGTAGCGTAGTACTTTGCCATAATGTCGTCGCTATAGGGTAGGCGAGGCGTCTCTGTAGGTGGCACCTCTATACCTTATATATAGCTTTCCTTAGAAAAGCTCCTCCACAAGACGAGGACGTAGGAAGCTCTTGAAGAAGTTGACAAACTCCTCCTCACCGAAGTTGACCTTGTACGAGCCATCAGCAGGTGCTACGGAGAAGCCTGCACCCTGCGTCGCTCTCATACGAATCGTCACCTGACCGCTATCTAGTAGTGCCTTAGCGTTGCCGAGCATATACTTCTCCAGCGCCTCAGCGTTGGCCGTCTCGATGACCATTGGCTCACCGACCGTCCATTGCTGTACGATGGCAAGCATCAACTTCTGCATAAAGTCCGCATCAGTCGTCATCGCCTGGACATTGTCGCGTACGATGCGATCGGTCAGACTGTCTGCGATGGTACTCTGCGTAGAGCTAACCACCTGCTCAGCGTATAGCTTGAGCTCAGACTGGGTGTTTTTGGTTAGATCCGCTGCTTGACGCTGGGCATCACTCACGATGCGCTGTGCCTCGGCTTGTGCGGTAGCGATCATCTCGTCGCTCTGCTGCTTAGCCTTAGCTAAGATCTGAGCAGCCTCTTGATTTCCCTTTTCTACCCCTTCATGGTAGATCTTATCGGTGAGTTCCTTAATCTTGGAGTCCATCTATATTGTAGTCTATGTTTTAGCTTGGTCTGTAGAGCGTACTAGTAGTGAGCATCTGCGTGGGTGTACGCCCTTACAGTCGCAAAGGTAATAATTTGCTCCAATAATTACAACGCTTCAACCTTACAAAAGCGAAAAAGTCTTTGTCAAAGTAAGGGTAGGGGGCGACTAGAGCTGGTACTTTGTGGTGGTGAATATCGATCCTCACGGAGGAATCTGCAAATAACTCGCTGGAAAACGAAAATTCCCCACAGAGGGGCAAAATAAAAGTTCGGAAGAATGAAATGAAACTTCGGAAGAAAGATTTCGAAGTTCCGAAGAATTTGTCCGTTCCTCACTGAATAATCAGAAATATCCACGGAGTGAATCGCAAAAATCCTCCGTGGAGTCTTAGGAAACGTCGCTTTACATGGTTTGTTGATTGTGTAGAAATAAAAAACAACCCGTGTCTAAATGAAAAAATATAGCTACCTTAGTCGGCGTAGTGGAGAGCCTAGTGCTCCCTTTACACTAAACAATCACTCTAAATAGTAACCCTATGCTTAGAAACATTACTCTATCCATTTTTCTGATTGGAGCTCTCCTCTGTCCCAGTCTTACGAAGGGACAAGCTTACCAGCTCTCCAAGGTCTCTGGCACTAGAGACAAAAAAGAGGAAATCTACAAATACTACTATACGGATCGTATCCTAGACTCTATTACCACTCAGCAAGGAGGTCGCTGGATGCTCAAGGAGGTCCCCAAGTACGATGCGTCTAAGCGACTAGTCCAGCTTGACGAATGGCAGTTTAGTAGCTATAAGAAGCAGTGGTATCTAGCCAATCACTATGACTATAAGTACAATGACAAAGGTCTTCTAAAGTTATACACCAAGAGTGTCTACTATGGTACAGAGTACAACGCTCTAGAAGACCATGAATACAGCTACGATAATCAGGGCCGTAAGAAGTCCGTTGAGGTCTATGATTATAGCAAAGACATGACCATACGTCGCCTTGATTATAGCTATAACGAGCAAGGACTAGTCAGCCGTGTCTCAGACTACAAATCAGTGTCCTCTGATGGCCTAGCTGAGGCTATACGAAGTGACTACAGCTACACCGCTGAGGGACAGCTCTCAGAGGTCAAAGTCTATACCCTTCAAGGCTCTACCCTCAAGCTTGATAAGACTAAACGTTATCAGTACGATGCCGATGGCGCATGTAGCAAAATGGAACTCTTTGAGGTTGGTATCGACTTCCCAACAGCTATTTACAACTATACCTCTGACAAGTCGTTGCTCCAAGCAGACTGCTTACCTTATGGCTTTCCGCAAAGTTACTTCCCAGAGGTACCTGTAGATCGTTATGCTCGTCTCTCTGAGCAGATCCTGCTTCTTGATATCAACAAAAAGGAAAACGAGCATGCCAACTATACCTATAGCTATGAACGACTGGAGGCTCCAGCTACAGACAACATCGTCTCATGGACTACGACGCTTCAGTCTGGTACGAAGGGACACATTGGTGTTGCCTCCACAGAGGCCTTTGAGATTGACTGGGGTGATGGCAACTTTATCTCTTACCAGGCTGGAGACTTTGCTCAGATTACTAAGCGCAAGGAAGGAACTATCAAGGGGTCACAGATACGCATCAAGGGCAATCCTCTGGCTATTACTAAGCTTAACCTAGCGCAGCAGGGAGTCTCTGAAATAGACCTCAAAGCCCTGACAGCACTCAAAGAGCTTTACCTCACGGAAAATAAGTTGTCCGCCATAGACCTAAGCAAGCAGACTGCTCTGCAGCAGCTCTATATAGATAAGAACAGCCTTAGCGCGCTCGACCTCTCTGCTCAAAAGAAGCTGACACTCCTGAGAGCCAATGTCAATAAGCTATCGACACTAGATCTGTCGCACAACTCTCAGTTGAAGAACCTAGTCCTATCTGATAATGAGCTGAGTCAGCTAAATGTCCAGAACCTCACAAACCTAGAGGAGCTACAAGCGGACCAAAACAAGCTGACAGAGCTAGACATTACGAAGAATGTTAAGCTGACAGATCTAGACCTAGACTTTAACCAGCTCACATCACTAGACCTGCAGCACAATGCTGAGCTCACCTGGCTATATCTAGAGAGCAATAAGATCACCAAGATAGATCTCTCGGCACTAAAGGCTCTCCGCAATCTAAACCTTGCTTCAAATGCTCTAACTACCATTGATCTAAGCCATAATACGAGCCTAATAGAGCTCATACTCAATGGTAACAAGATAGGTCAAGTAGATATCACTCCTAACACGTCAATCTCTAGACTTCATGTCTCTGCATGCGGACTGAGCGCCTTAGATGTAAGTAAGCAAAAGCGTCTGTCTACCCTAGAGGCAAACGATAATATGCTGACGACGATCAATCTAAAGATCAACGATCGACTGAAGATACTAGAGCTCTCCAGCAATAAGCTCCAGACGATAGATCTCTCGAAGAATGTCAAGCTGACGAAACTCTATCTAGACAACAATCAGTTTGCACAGCTCAGTCTCTCTGGGCTATCTAAGCTTATCATCGTATCGCTGCATCACAACCTGCTAGACGCAGATCAGCTCAATGCAATTTACGCAGCTCTACCAGACCTCAGCGCTATAGCTGTTGATCCAAACATCAAGGATCATAAGAAGCTCTTTGTCTATGAGACGCCAGGAGCAGCTACAGCTCATCACGCCACGGCTACCGAGAAGGGGTGGCTCGTAGAGTCCAAAACTCCCGAGGGCGTTGGCATCACCTTGACGACAGCAGATGACGGCATCAAGCTCTATCCTAATCCAGCCACAGACTACCTCTGTGTAGAGGGCGCCAAGGCTCACACGTCGATGGTGCTCTACACATTTGATGGACAGGTTGTCCTGCAGGCAGAGACAGATGCTCAGGGTGCCGCACGGCTAGCTCTCGTCGGTCTCCCCAATGGATACTACTGCCTGCAGATTGCAGATCGTATGCACAAGATTATAGTAGCGCAATAGTACTGTCGCCATTAGGCGCTTAATGAATTAACCGAGAGGACCTATCGTCAGACAGGTCCTCTCGTTGTATTAGCCCTTAAGTATTTGGAACCTGTAGTTCCTACTGATGAAAATAATTGCTCATGGGAGGAGCCGTGTCAATGCCCTCGTAGTTACCTTGCAATTGGACGTGAATTTGCCATCGGCTATACCCCCTACACTGTGCGTGATCCACTCCATTTTATTTGAGACTGTTGCATAAAGGCGAATCGCTGTGTTGCTTTCGGGATTCGGCTTCGGTCACATACGGAGGTATGCTCCCTTCAGACCTCACCCTCAGCGCCTTGCGCTTCATCCTTTCTGCAAAGTCAGGACAATCTTGCAAGCAAGATTGTGAGACTGTTGACTTTTGCAACAGTCTCTATTTGCTATACCTAAGACTGTAAAATACCTAAAGATAGGGTTGTAGAGTGCCTGTAGGCTCTCTAACTTTGCAAAGAATTTCGGCGGGGGATGACTTAACTTGAGCACATGCTCGCTGAATCTAGAAGTTTCTAAAGCATCAAATAAATCAATCCTAAGACAATGAGAATACCTAAGGTAACATCAATCACACTAGTGCTGATCGCCTTGTCCGCCCTCATACTGGGTGGCTGTAAGGAAGATCCGAATAACCTAGATCCAAATAAAGGCACACAGTGCAAAGTAACTGTGCAGCTGGGGCTAGACAAGGAGGTCGAGCTCGCCAAGCTCATGCTCACCGTCACCGATAGTCGCACGCTCAAGAAGAGCGAGACGCAGGTCGACAAGAAGAGCCGTACCGTAGAGCTTACTCTCGACAAGGGTACCTATAGCTTTGCCGTATCGGGTGAGACTGTGGATCACCGCACGCTCGTGGGGGGAAAGGAAAACGTCGTCATCAGCGATGCTATGACTCTCTCCATACCTGTCCAGATAGGTGAGGCTCCTACGCCTGAAAAGTCTCATCTCATCTTCGGTGACATCTTCTTCAATGGCGAGACCAATGCTCAGATGATGCACCCAGATCAGTACTTTATGATAGTCAACAATGGGGAGAAGACCGAGTACCTCGATGGCGTCTGCTACGCTGTGACAGCTCATGCTAACCCAATGCCAGAGTCTCCCTGGACTAAGTATCTAGCAGACAAAGGGGAGCTACCCGTGGGAGGTATCTATCAGTTCCCCGGGAGTGGTAAGGAGTATCCAATCAAGCCTGGAGAGTTCAAGATTGTTGCTGCGACGGCTATCAATCATCATACCGAGGATAAGCCAAACTCTGTAGACCTCTCAGGAGCTGACTTTGAGTTCCTCTTCCCAGATGTAGAGCGTAATGGCTATAAGATTACAGACACGGACAATCCTGATGTACCCAATATGAATATCATCGTAGACGCCTTCTCTAGTACGGGTATCGCATTTCCTAGAGGCTTTTGGCCACCACTCCTCTTTAAGGTGGAGGGCGATCTAAGTGCATTCCTTAAGGATCATGTCATGCAGGTGACTAATAAAAAGGGCGAAACGGAGAACTACTACACCATCCCTGTAGACCTTATCCTAGATGGCGTGGAGACGGGTTGCGAAGGACAGTTCAAGACGCGTGCGCTACCGATTACGGTTGACAAGGGAAACTTCTACGTGACGGGCTGCCACCGTCAGCAACTAGCACACCGCAAGACGGAGATGCGCAATGGTCGCACTCATTGGATCGATACTAACAACTCAACCAACGACTATGAGCGTGTACAGGGGCAAAACGCTTATCCTAAGAAGTAAGAGACTCGCTAAGCCCATCACATCTTAATTATCTACCGTAGGGGGGCGTGCATAGATACGTCCCCCTACCTAACCTTACTGACCGCACACACACTATGGCTATGCTACACAGACATACGCTATTGACGCTTATCACGCTTTGGCTCTTGCTCCTACCTGAGCTTAGCTTTGCCATGTCGTATACGACTTCTCCGCCAGCAATCGGCATCACAGGACGTGTACGCAATGCTAAGGACCACGCTCCTATCGGATGGGCTACAGTAGGGATCAGCGAGACCAATCAGGGTGTAGTCTGTGATGCTGATGGTCGCTTTACCCTGCCTCTCCGACAGGGGGGTACCTACACACTGGTAGTGCGCTGTGTCGGCTTCGCTCCATATAGTCGCACGCTTTCGGTCCAGGGGCTAGAGCAGCTTGACATCTCCCTACGTAGGCTGAGCATAGAGCTCCCTGAGGTGGAGGTGCTGGGTGCCTACCGTAAGGACAAGAGCGAGGTGGTCATCGGTCAGGAGGCTATGCAAAACATACAGCCCGTCTCGATAAAAGATATCTTGCTCCTACTCCCAGGTGCTGTGACTACGACGCCTGGCATAGGAGACTTCAAGGGGGTGACCAATCGTCAGGTAGGACAGGACGATAACAGCTCCCTCGGCACCTCAATCATGATAGATGGTGCTCCTATTACCAACGATGCCTCTCGTGTGCAGATGCAGGGGCTGACTAGTATGAGTCGCTTCTCGACCTACCTGCCAGATCGGGTGGTCACGAGGCGTAGCTCGCTCAACTCGGGGATAGATCTGCGTACGCTCTCGACCAATCACTATGACCGTGTCGAGGTAGAGCAGGGTATTAGCTCCGCCTCCGAGGGTAATCTAAGTAGTGGAGCGATCAAGCTACACCCTAAGCGTGGTGTGACGCCCTGGGAGGGGCGTGCTAAGGTAGATCCGCTCTTCAAGTTAGCTTATATAGGCAAGGGTATAGCTCTCGGCTCTACGGGTTACAACAGTCTACACATTGGCGGCGATGTGGTGGACTACCGAAGTGATCCTAGAGAGCGCCTAGAGCGCTACACAAGAGCTACAGCACAGCTCTCCTACGCCTACCATAGAGACCTCGGTGATACTGGAGGTGTGCTAGACGTGACCGCTACGCTACACCAGACCGCCTCTATACAAAACAGTCGCACGGACGAGCTGGTAGAGCAGCAAGATGAGCGATACAATACAGAGTACTACCGCACGACACTGGTGGCTAATGCTCGTTGGGCGCCTCAGCTCTCGTGGCTTAGGACTTTGTCGTGGAGATCGACGGTGGACTATACCTACGACCTCCTCAGTCGTAAGTATCTCTATCTATCTGGGCGAGGTCCCGCTGTCATGCCTATCAGTAGGGAGATGGGACTACAAGAGGGTGAATTCCTCCCGACCTCTTACTATGCTTACTACAAGATGGACAATCAGCCCTTAGCACTTCAGACCACACTATCGGGTGAGAGTCCTATGGCCTGGCTGGCTCCTCTACAGCAGACACTACTATATGGTGTCGACTACTCCATTGCTAAGAACTGGGGACGAGGTGCCGTCATAGATCCTTCCCGCCCTCCTTATCCTGGTGACAATACGTTTATATGGGTTCGCCCTAACTATGCCATCCCAGCGCTCTCGAGTATAGCAGCCTTCCTAGAGGATCGGCTCTTCGTCTCATTAGGTAGTCACCGCATAGATGGCAATGTGGGACTACGTGCCACGCAGATGCTCAATCTACCGCACAACTATCGTCTAGCACACGAGATACTACTCGACCCACGCATCAAGCTCTCGTGGACCTATACGGCACCTTCGGGCTTTGCCACGGCTGTGCGCCTAGGATATGGTGTGGCTCATAAGCTACCCACGCTAGACTACCTATATCCAGACAACGTCTACCGATACTTCTCCGCTCTTAACGCCTACTACAGCGACCCTAAGAGAGACCACTTGATGACTTACGCGATCAAGCACGACCCCTCCAACCCTAATCTAAGGGCTATGAGCAATGAGAAGAAAGAGATCGGCATAGATCTCTCTTATCAGCGCTATACGCTCGCTGTGACGCTCTTTCGGGAGGATATGAATAGCGGGTACGCCTATGCTCCAGCCTATTATCCGATCACTTATCCTACCTACCGCCGTCCTATCGGAGGCTCGCTCCCTGCTGATAGGAGACCTGTCAAGGAGGACTTCTATGAGGACCTTTACCAAGACTTTACCTCTCTCTCAACGGTGCAAAACTCTGAGCGCACGGTGAAGCGTGGCATCGAGTACCGTCTGCGGACTCCTTACTTTAAGGCTATCCGTACGCAGTTTGAGCTCAATGGAGCTTACTACCACACGCTATACGCCTCTGCTATACCCGTTATGTACCGTCCGGAGATTATCGAGTTCGACGTTAAGTACCCTTACGTAGGTATCTACGGCAAGGGGGATCATCGTCACTATCACCGTGTCAATACCAATCTATGGGCTACAACGCACATCCCCGAGTGGGGGGTGATACTGACCAACTTCTTTCAGGTGATATGGTTTAGCAAGTCTTACTATGGGCGTGAGCAGAGCCCTTACCCCTATGAGCTGATGGATCTGAATGGTCGTAAACTACCTGTCGGTGAGAAGGAGATCGCACAGATGAATGACCTCTCCTCTCCGATGCGCTATCTCAATAGATCTCTGGACGAACTCTACTATCGGGCGAATATAAAGCCGATATCTGTGCGTATGAGCTTCAAGGGTACGAAGCAACTAGGCGAGCACATCCGGCTCTCATTCTTTATCGACAACATTATAGACATCTCTCCGAAGTATCTGCAGAAAGACAAAACGACGGCTCGTGAGTGGGTCGTACCTTACTTTGGACTAGAGACCTCCGTAAAGTTTTAGCACACTATGTATCTACACGCCTTCACCCACTCCTCTCTATCTATCCGTAGCTTCGCCCTTTGCTTACTACTGCTCGGCTATGTAGCGGCAGCAAAGGCGCAGATGCCCGCTTCCCCCTTTATCATAGGGCAGGGAGAGGTCTATAGCTCTGCGCTCCAAAGGTACTATGAGGAGATCACACCACGAGTTGAGGATAAGCTTGCTAAGGTACGCTACACAATCCCAATGGAGATACCGCAAGACACGACCTATGCTCTCGTGGGACTACGGAGTAACTACCTCTCTCAGGACGGGGTCAGAGCTCCTTACGAGGGAGCTACGGAGACGGCTGGAGAGCTACTGGCGATGGGGGTGGCAAACTTCAAGCATCGAGGTCGTCTCAGTGGCTATGTCTCCGTAGGCTTAGGCTATCAGGGCGCGATAGGTTACTCAGCCATACGACAGCCTGAGTACTACCTACCATACCTTGTCGCTGACACTTCTGGCGGTGCCTATCGCTACGAGCATTATATCGCAGGCGCTCTCTATGCGCTCAGACGAGGTGCCTCAGAGCTGGGCGCTGGGCTACACTTCGCTGGGGAGATAGCCTATAAGTACGAAGACCCTCGTGTCTACAATACGACTGGTACTCTCCAAGCGACTCTAGGCTACAAGCATCACTTTAGCTCGCTAGATCTATCGGCTACGCTACATGCGCTCTATCATCGTAAGTATATGAACTTATGGCTCTGGAGACCCTCACAGCAGGACAAGTTCCCGCTAACGTACGGCTTTGGGATGGTGGATGTGCAGAATACTAAAATCTTCTTTGGCACCTCTCGTATGCACTATATGGGTGGTGTGGCAGTAGACCTACTATTAAGGAGTAGACAGCGTGAGCTCGGAGCTCCTCACTATACGCTCTTACTCTCTGACCAACTCTACAAGATGCGGACGGAAGAGTCGTCCGCTGCTGGGCTCTTCGGACTCCTTAATAATAATGTGAGACTGCTCAGTAGTGCAGGGTGGGGAAGATGTACTTTGGCTCTAGAGAGTAGCATACTACATCGTCTAGGCACCGAGTATATCTATGCGACCCATCAGCCAGACCAAGAGCATCTCACGATCACAGATCTACGCCAGATCGGTCAGCGACAGACCTATCAGCAGGCAGATTACGACGCTCAGCTCAGAGGACGCTACCAGATCCCTCTCTCCTCTAGGCATCAGCTAGCTCTCTCCCTCGGCGGGGGCTATCACTATCATCAGGAGCTTTACAAGGGGAGCTCTAATCACATAGACTATAGTGTCGTGAGACCCTGGGCGGGCTGTGACTATCGGTACAGCGATCGGCTCTACACGGCTCTCTCCGTGGCGTATCGTCTACCGCTCTCATCGACCTATGTCGTGGAGCGTGGCTACAAGGATCAGCTCGACTACCAGCTGGCTTACCTGCCTCTACTGAGTAAGCTCAAGTCTGGTCTAGAGCTTAGATGGCACAGTCAGCTATCCATCTCACTGCCACGTAGCCAAGCGATGACAATAAGCGTGGATGCCTTCTACGCTCCTAATCGACTAAGCACAAGACGACCTCTCTACGAGGGTAGGCCGACTACTTCCTCGGGTATATTTAGCCATCCAGAGCTAATCGGGGAGCAGGCTCGCTCCTACGGACTCCTCCTCTCCTTGACTTACCGTATCTAATTCCTTTGCTTCTGCTCGTCACACCTACGAAGAGCGATTACTAATCCAATAAACCAACTATAAGCTATGCACAAGTATATACTCTACTTCGTCATACTCCTTCTACCGCTGACAAGCTTTGCTCAGCAGCGCGAAGCCATCAAGATTACGACAGACAAGAAGATAGGCGAAACCATTACCCTCAATATCATTGCCAATGGAGATATCACCATCGAGGGACTAAAGGGTATATACGACCCAGCCGAGGATGTCTCTTATGAGGTCTTGTCTCAAGAGATTACTTTCACAGGACCGATCACTGACTTCAACGCCAATGGGTGTGGCATTACAGACATAGATTTGTCTCGCGCCTTGTCGCTGGAGTGGCTCGCGATCAATGACAATAAGATACGCAAGCTGAACCTATACTACTGCGACTATCTAGCGCAGCTCCAGTGTGCTAACAATCTTATTAAGGAGTTAGACCTCACGCTAAATGAGCAGCTACAGCAGGTCTTTGTGGACAATAACTATCTCAAGCAGCTAGATCTAAGTAACTGCCCACAGCTCTCCACGCTCAATTGTAGTGGCAATATGATCTCCACACTAGACTTTGCTGATTGTCCCTTCCTCAACCAGCTCTTCATCTACTCCAATAGGTTTATGGCCGAAGGGATAGACAGCCTCATCGCTCATCTGCCCAATCTGACACCCAATGCACAGCGAGGCTCCATCGTGGTCTTAAGTAAGGTGGATCCTTATGAGCAGAACACTATCACCCAGGAGCATATCGACCAGCTACAAGCTAAGGGCTGGACCGTCAAGTGTCGTACAAGTAGTGACATCTACCAGTCCTATGACAAGAGTCTCCCCATAGATCGCTCAGATCTCTCCTTTACGACCTTTTATCCAGAGATAGAGCTCGGAGAGCCTATATCCTTCACCGTACGAGTCAAGGAGGGAACGGAGCTCCTCATGCGAGGGGTTAAGGGGGAGTGGCGCAATGGAGAGCGCATCCAGTATATACTAGATAAGCCCGCCATCACAGTGCGAGGTGCTATCGAAGAGATCGTAGCTGACAGCTGTAAGATATCAGCTCTCTTTCTGGATCAGCTACCTATTGCTACCCGTCTAAGCTTTGCGGGCAATCAAGTAGAGGAGATGTGCTTTAGGATTATGCCGAGACTGCGCTCCTTCATCTGTAGTCAGGGGCATCTATCAGAGGTGCTCGTGCAGCAGATCGTAGACGGGCTACTGATGATCCCTGAGGCGGAGAGTCCAGCTATACTAGGTATCTATGATGACTCGGTAAGACCTGAGACGAATCAAATGCGCCCCAAGCAAGTCGCCGAGGCTAAGGCTAAGAGATGGCAACCCTCCCAGTGGGATGCTTCCTCTCACACATGGATACCCTACGAGGGTGATCACAGAGCATGCGAAGCTCCACTTCAGACGGAGCCTTACCAGTGTTTTGTCGAGGGAGCTGGCATAAGGGTCAGAGGAGCAGAGCTACCCTACAAGACGCTCACCATCTACACGCTAGATGGTACACAGCTCTTACAGACTACACTCACCCACACCGATAGCTACATACCTCTATCTAAAGGTGTGTACATATTGCGGATAGGTAGTAGTAGCTGTAAGCTCATCATCTGAAGTTGAATTTTAAATCAAATATAATCTATGACAAAACGAATACTTTACCCGATTGTCTTTGCCCTGCTTCTCCTCTTGGGAGGATGGGGCAGTGGTACCCTTCTACGCTCCTAACCGACTAACCCCAAGACGACCTCTCTACGAGGGTAGGCCGACTACTTCCTCGGGTATATTTAGCCA
>NZ_CAMYEZ010000044.1 GCF_947254915.1 uncultured Porphyromonas sp.
TGGTGCAGTATCAGCGTGAGGCGCGTACCTCTCGCCGCTCTTACTGGGTAGACGGCACCTGCACACTAGGTATGGTCATCTTCCTCTTTTTCAGTATGCGAGGCAGTTGGGACCTTTACAGCAAGCCTGTATCCACGCTACACTTCTTCTCTTACGCCACAGATCCAGAGCAATTTCCCTTACTGCAAAACACGCCTGTAGCCTTGACAAAAGATGTGGCTACACGGCAACTCTTCACCTTCTACACAGACGAAGAACTCCCTACCATCTTCACGCCCTACTATCAGGCGGCACCGCTCTCTGAGAGCGACACGCTCTTTGGCTCCATGCAGGGGCGCAACGTCGTCGTCATCATCTTAGAGAGTATGGCGCGAGAGTACACTGGCTACCTTAATAGATATATTGACGGGTATCCGAGCTACACCCCTTACCTTGATAGCTTGATGCCACACACGCTCTATGCGCAGTACGGATTTGCCTCTGGCAAGCGCTCGGTCGAGTCCTTTCCCTCCATCTTTGTCTCGCTACCCTCGTTTGGGGGTACCTTTGATGACGAGGCATTTACTATGGATAACTACCAGCACTTCGACTCCTACGACACGGGGCTACCGCTATCACTAGGAGACAATGGCTATCACCTCAAGTTTTACCACGGTGACGAGGCGGGGGCTATGGGCTTCTACTCATTTCTCAACCGCCTAGGTGTCCAGGATCAATACACCTCTCAGGACTACCTAGCCACGCACCCTAATGAGTCTAGTGCTAAGGTCGGTACATGGGGCATCCACGACCTGCCCTTCGAGCAGGCCATGGCGAAAGATATGAAGTCGCTCCGGGAGCCCTTTGGAGCCTTCTTCTTTTCGCTATCTAATCATAGTCCGTTTAGTATGCCCAAGGGTTATAAGGGACACTTGAAGAAAGGCACCCTCCCGATCCATCAGACGGCTCAATATGCTGATGAAGCTCTTCGAGAGTTTTTCGAGCGGGTCAAAGATGAGCCGTGGTATCGTAACACGCTCTTCGTCATCACGGCAGATCATACCAGCCTCAGCGACCAACCTCTATATGCCAACCTAGCGGGACATGCTGCAGCGCCTATCTTATTTTTTGACCCGCAGGGCAAGCTACATGGAGAGGTCAGCGACTATGTCGTGCAGCACATAGATATCCTCCCCACCCTCCTCTACCTACTCGGCATCACAGAGCCAGTACTGAGCTACGGGAGTAATATCTTTGACCAGCAGGCAGAGCACTATGCGCTCAACTTCTACCACAACCAGTACCTCTTCTTCACAAAGGCACTCACGCTCACTATGACCTCCGATGGCCAGGTCACTGTCAAGGAGCCCGCAGCTTACCTGCAGACGGAGCCCAGTCGTGCCACCGTCCCCACCTCGTCAGCGGTAAAGCACTACACGGCACTCTTTAAGGCAATCGTACAGGACTACAACTACCGCGTCCTCAAGAGCTCCTTCTCTATCAGAGATGTGACTCCAAAGTAGTCACTGCTTGGATCGTCGCTCGCTATCAAACATACTGCCCGCAAAAGGCGAGAAAACATCTAGAGAGTTGAGTTCTTAGCAAGCTTTAGGATTGTGCACTAGAAGGACTACAAAGTACGTTAAGTTGACCTTTTCTTTCCACTATCCACAGAGGAGATAGTTCATTCCTTTTGAACAGATTTAAGAGTTCCCTGTAGCTACTTCATACATCTCCTGTTGATTTTAATTCTCCACCGAGGTATTTTCCCGATAGCTCACGAGGAAATGAAAATTCTCCACGGAGGGGCGAAATAAAACTTCGGAAGAATGAAATGAAAGTTCGGAAGAATGAAATGAAAGTTCGGAAGAATTTTTCGTTTCCTCACTAGATAAACACAAATCTCTACGGAGGAATTGTTTGATTTTCGTCATTTTTCAATTTACTTCGTTGAGACGCAGACAAAGTTCTCTAGTATAAATGTGTCGGCCCCCGCAGGCTTAGTCGGGGAGCTTATTTGTATCGCTTATTTTGCTAACTTTGCCATCAGAGCGGTAATGTAGACGAGCCTCTCTCCTACCGTCTAACCCTTTGATGCGCTACAGGGTATTACCCAGATGGCATTGTATCTCTAGTTGTTGACAGGTAGTAACTGAGAGTACGCTCGTTAGACTTACATATACATTAATGAAGAAGCCCTTATCCGGTATTCATAAAGGATTAGAAATCAAACCATAAGTTAAACCATGGCAGTAGAAATCAGACAAATAGATGGACGCAAGGAGCTGAAGAAGTTTGTTGAGTTCAACCTTGAGCTGTACAAAAATAACCCTTACCACGTCCCTGGCATCATCAAGGATGAGATAGACCTACTGGATAAGGACAAGAATCCCTCCTTTGATGTATGTGAGGCGGCCTACTTCCTAGCCTACAAGGATGGCAAGATCGTAGGGCGCATTGCGGGTATCATCAACCATAAGGCAAACGAGACGTGGAATCAAAACTACGCTCGCTTTGGTTTCGCTGACTTCATCAATGATGACGAGGTGGTTGACAAGCTCTTTGAGACTGTCGAGCAGTGGGGGCGTAACAAGGGCATGGACTACATACATGGGCCGATGTCCTTCACCGATATGGATCAGGAGGCGATGCTCGTGGAGGGCTTTGACCAGATGGGTACAACCGTAGGCCTCTACAACTACGCTTACTACCCCAAGCAACTGGAGCGTCTAGGCTACGCCAAGAGTACCGACTGGAAGGAGTACCTGATCAAGATCCCTAAGGAGATCCCAGAGAAGCATCAGCGCATCGCTAATCTAGTGAAGGAGAAGTATGGTCTCAAAGTGGTTAAGTACAAGAGCCGCAAGGAGATTATGTCTCACGCTGAAGAAATCTTTAACACGCTCAATAAGGCTTACGCGCCGCTCTATGGCTTTAGCGAGTTATCGCCCGCACAGATGGAGTACTATGCCAAAGCCTACCTGCCTCTACTGCGTCTAGACTTCTTTACCGCTATCGTCCGAGAGCGTGACGAGCAGATGATTGCTTTCGCTATCACGATGCCCAACCTGAGCAAAGCGATGCGGGCAGCCAAGGGACGGCTCTACCCCTTTGGCTTCATACCTCTACTGAATGCGCTCAAGACCCCACCCAAAGTGGTCGACCTCTACCTCATCGGTGTCCTGCCTGAGTATCAAAACAAGGGGATTAATGCGCTGATCTTCGCCGACCTGATACCGATCTACAACAAGCTAGGTGTTGAGATCGCTGAGAGTAATCCTGAGCTGGAGACTAATATGGCTGTACAGCTACAGTGGAGCTACTTCGAGCGTAAGCACCACAAGACGCGCCGTGTCTTCATCAAGGAGCTCTAATCTCTTCCTTTATTTACCCTCACCTCCATGCCGACACAAGAACCACTAAATAACCCAGACCAGCTATCCCCCAGCGCAGTAGCGGGGTACACCGAGGAGGACTTTCGGACGCTCTCCTGGAGCGAGCATATCCGCAAGCGTCCTGGTATGTATATCGGTAAGCTCGGTGATGGTACGCAGGCGGACGATGGGATCTACATCCTTATCAAGGAGGTGATAGACAACTCGATTGATGAGTTTGTCATGGGTGTGGGTAGTGAGATACGCATCACGATAGACAGCGAGACAAACGAGGTGCAGATACGAGACTACGGTCGTGGCATACCGCTCGGCAAGCTCGTTGATGCGACCTCTAAGATGAATACGGGAGCCAAGATCGACTCGCAAGCCTTCAAGAAGTCGGTCGGTCTGAACGGTGTCGGTCTTAAGGCGGTCAATGCGCTCTCCTCGACCTTTACCGTCCAGAGCTGGCGCGAGGGAGAGACCTCTTCCGTCACCTACGAGCGGGCTGAGATGATCGCTCATACGCCAGCGGAGCCGTGGGAGGACAAGGAGGAGCACGGTACGTTAGTCTCCTTTACGCCAGACGCTGAGGTCTTTCGCAACTCGCACTACGACCTGCGCCATGTGGAGGCGCTCGTGCGCAACTACTGCTACCTCAACACGGGGCTGACGCTCTACCTCAACGATAAGAAATATGTAAGCCGTCACGGGCTACAGGACTTCCTCTCAGACACCATCACGGGCGATCCGCTCTACCCGATCATACGTCTTACGGGTCCCGACATAGAGGTCGCTATCACACACATTGAGCAGTACGGAGAGGAGTTTTACAGCTTTGTCAATGGTCAGTACACCACACAGGGAGGTACCCACTTGACAGCCTTTCGCGAGCAGGTGGCTCGTGTGATCAAGGAGTTTTCGGGCAAGGGCTTTGAATATGGGGACATTCGCTCTGGTATGGCAGCAGCAATCAGCATTCGCATCATCGAGCCTGAGTTCGAGAGTCAGACGAAGATCAAGCTGGGCTCCAAAGAGATGGTGCCGCAAGACCCAATGTTTGAACATGAACCACTGCGGGGCGTGACGGTACAGAAGTTTGTCGGCGACTTCCTCAAGGAGAAGCTCGACAACTACCTCCACATGCACCCCGAGATCTCCGAGGTGATGCTCCAGACGATCCAGGCCAACGAACGTGAGCGCAAGGCGATGAGTGGCGTGACCAAGCTGGCGCGTGAGCGTGCTAAGAAGGCGAGCCTGCACAATAAGAAGCTGCGTGACTGCACCGAGCACTACAACGATCCGAAGGCTAAGAACCCCGAGCTGACTAGTATCTTTATCACGGAGGGTAACTCGGCTAGTGGATCGATCACGCAGAGCCGAGATGCGCGCTACCAAGCGGTCTTTAGCTTGCGAGGCAAACCGCTCAACAGCTATGGGCTGAGCAAGAAGGTGGTCTATGAGAACGAAGAGTTTAACCTCCTCCAGGCGGCGCTCAACATCGAGGACGGCCTCGAAGGCTTGCGCTACAACCGTGTGATCATCGCTACCGATGCCGATGATGACGGTATGCACATACGACTCCTGACGCTAACCTTCTTCTTGCAGTTCTTCCCCGAATTGGTGCGGCGTGGACACGTATATATATTGGAGACTCCGCTCTATCGTGTCTCCCTCCCAGCCAAGCGCAAGAAGAGTATCACGGCACGTGTTGCCTCAGCGGGCAAGAAAAAGGGCGGCAAGAAGGCGACCATCGAGCCAGCGTCTGAAACAGAGACCTCAGCCTACTGCTACAGTGATCAGGAGCTCAATGTGGCTGTGGAGCGGATGGGAGCTTCGGCTCAGATCACCCGTTTCAAGGGTTTGGGAGAGATCAGCGCCAATGAGTTTAAGGAGCTAATCACGGAGGAAAACATCAAGCTTCGTCAGGTGTCGCTCCGCAAGGAGGACAATCTCAAGCGAATGCTCCACTTCTACATGGGCAAGAACACGCCCGACCGTCAAGACTTTATCATAGACAACCTAGTCATTGACGAGGAGATCGTCTAAGTCTCCTCAGCTATCTTAGCAGACAGATATGAAGCGTATCGGATTCTTTGCGGGTTCCTTTGACCCCTTTACACTAGGGCATGCGGACATTGTGGCACGTGCTCTCAAGATTTTTGACGAGGTGGTCATAGGTATCGGCACGCACCCGACGAAAAAGCCATACTTCACCTCCGAGCAGCGAGCTCTACAGATAGAGACCGTCTATGCGCAGGAGCCTCGTGTCCGAGTAGTCAGCTATAGCGGCATGACCATCGAAGCGGCGAAGCAGTGTGGCGCGCAGTTTCTCATACGTGGCGTACGCTCCACGAGCGACTTCGAGTACGAGCAGAGTATCTCCCAGATCAACGACCATCTGCACGGGCCTATGACCGTACTCCTCTTTGGAGCGCAGGGACTGCTCCACATCTCTAGCTCTATGGTACGAGAGCTACTGAGCTGGAATCTAGATGTATCCGACTACGTACCCAGTGGCATGCCTTTGACTTTTGACTAATTAGCTATCTCCTATCCTCTTACTATGCGACAATCAGCTGACATCAATCATATCTACGACCTACTCCTCCAGAGCGATGGTATCTGCACCGACACGAGACATCTGCGTCCCGACTCGCTCTTCGTATCGCTACGAGGAGCCCACTTCGATGGCAATCGCTTCGCTGCGGATGCGCTCAAGCAGGGCTGCAAGTACGCTCTCGTTGACGACCTTAGCTATATAGATGCGGTCGAGGAAGCCGACCTTCGGGAGAGGCTCATCTACTACAAGGACGGAGGCTTTGAGGCGCTCCACGAACTGGCGCTCCTACATAGGGCGAAGTCCGAGGCGACCTTCATAGCGATCACGGGGACCAATGGCAAGACGACCACCAAGGAGCTGGTCGCTGCGGTCTTGTCCGCCAAGTATCGGGTGCATGCTACGCAGGGGAACTACAACAACGAGATAGGCGTCCCGCTTACCCTGCTACAAGTTCGCCCCGAGCATCAGTTTGTCATCGTTGAGCTCGGCGCTTCGCACATCGGAGACATTGCTTCGCTCTGCAAGCTGGCTCAGCCGCAGTACGGCATCATCACGAATGTAGGGCGGGCTCACCTATCAGGCTTTGGCACGCCCGAGGGAGTGGTCAAGGCTAAGAGCGAGCTGTACGCTTATCTGCGAGAGCACGGCGGACAAGCCTTCTGCAATGGCGAGGACAAGACGCTCATCAGCAACCTCAATGGACTGCCCACGGTCTACTACAACGGCACCTCTTCGCCACGCATCACAGGCTCCGTGCTCCCCACCGATGAGACTGGTCTGCTCAGGATAGAGTGGCGTGACCAGGAGACTGGCGAAAGCTACCAGCTAGCGACACAGCTAGTCGGCGACTACAACCTCAACAACATACTCGCAGCCATCACCGTGGGGCTGCACTTCGGCTTAGATCCGAAGACGATCAATGAGGCCGTGACCAATTACCAGCCACACAATGAGCGGTCGCAAGTACTTCCCCCGACAGCGCAGGGCAACCGCGTCATCCTCGACTGCTACAACGCCAACCCCTCTAGCATGGAGGTGGCGCTCAATAGCTACTTCACGATGGACTCGCAGGGACTCAACCGCATGCTCATCCTCGGAGATATGAACGAGCTAGGCGATGCAGCCGAGAGCGAGCATATCACTGTCATCAGACAGATACGGAGCTACCTCCTGCGCTACCCTAAGATGGTCACTTACTTCTGCGGGCCCAACTTCTTTGCTCTACAGGCTAGCTACGGGAACGAGCACTTCATCTTCTTCCCCTCGGCGACCGCTCTCAAGCAATACTTCACCAGACACCAACCGCAGCACAGCTTTATCCTGATCAAAGGCTCTAACTCGCACCATCTCTCGTCCATTGCGGAGTTATGCTAAAGAATCGCCAGCAACAGCAGCTAGAGCAGCGCCAGACCCTCACCGCCCGGCAGATACAGCAGATACAACTGCTGGAGCTACCTGTCACCGAGCTGGAGCAGCGCATCAGTGCTGAGATTGAGCGCAACCCCGCCCTCGAAGAGGCTTACTCCGCCCGTGACGATTCCAATGAAAGCAACGCAACCAACGAGCAAGTCGACTCTTCCCTAAGCCAGTCCGACCAAGATCGGCTCGAAGCGCGCAACGAGTTCGGCAATGACGACGAGATACCAGCTTATCGGCTGAGGATGATCGCCGAAAGAGAGCAGCAACGCGAGGAGATACCCTTTGCCGCTCACGGACTCTCCCTCACGGACTACCTCGACAACCAGCTCTCCACCCTAGAGCTCACCGAGCGGCAACAATTGCTCGTACCTTATATAGTAGGTAACCTCCGTGAGGACGGTTACCTAGACCGCTCGCTCCCGCTCATCGCTCAGGATCTGCTCCTCAAAGAGGGCATTGACGCCTCCGAGCAGGAGCTCGCCGAGCTACTCCAGATCATTCAGAGCTTAGATCCTCCAGGCGTAGGAGCTAGGACGCTACAAGAGTGCTTACTACTGCAGCTGCACCGCATGGAGCAGAGCGAGACTGTCGTCAATGCGGAGAAGATCGTCTCTAGCTACTTCGATGACTTTGCTTACAAACGGTTCGAGCGACTCACCAAGCGAGGCTTTGATCAAAAGCAACTTGAGGCGGTCTCGTCGCTTATTCACCAGCTCTCCCCCAAGCCAGGCAACGGCTTTGACTCCTCTGCAGAGACCCTTCTCTCGAAAGTCACGCCCGACTTCATCATCACCGAGCATGAAGGCGAGCTCACCCTGACTCTCACCGACCAGCGCGAGATACCCGCCCTCACCGTGTCGCCAAGCTACCAGCAGATGATCGCTGACTACCGTGACGCCTCAACTAGCGAGCGAGCCAAGCTCAAGGAGACGATTCAGTACACCCGCGACCGAGTCAAGGACGCCGAGTGGTTCATCTCCGCTCTGCAGCAGCGTTACGACACCCTCCGCACGACCATGACCATCATCATGACGCTGCAACGAGACTTCTTCCTCTCGGGCGACATCATAGACCTGCGCCCTATGATCCTCAAGGACGTTGCCGAGCTAGCCCGACTAGACATCAGCACCATCTCACGCGTCAGCAATAGCAAGTACGTGCAGTGCCAGTGGGGCATCTACCCCGTCAAGTTCTTCTTTAGCGAAAGCATGCAGGCAAAGGACGGTAGCGATGTCTCCACCAAAGTGATCAAAGATTGCCTCAAGCAAATCATTGATGGGGAAGATCCACGCCAGCCGCTCACAGACGACCAACTCACGGAGGAACTCTCACGCCAAGGCTACGACATAGCGCGCCGCACCACCGCCAAGTATCGACAGCAGCTCGGGATCCCCACAGCTCGCCTGCGTCGCAAGCTGACTAAGTAACCCACTCATGCCAGTCAAGCGTAGCTACAGTCTTCTGCTCTGGAGCTTCCTGTGCCTCCTCCCCACCCTGCTCCCCGCACAGATCATCAGCTCCACCACCATCTCGGGCATTCTGTACGACCGAGAGACCGGAGAGCCGATCCCCTACGCCACCATCTCCACCGAAACCATCCAAAGCGTCACTGGCACCACCAGTAATGACAAAGGAGCCTTCACCATCAAGCTACAGCAAGAGCTCATCGCCACAGACTCCATCGCACTACAGATCAATTGTCTGGGCTACGAAGGTCGCACACTGCTCCTGGACAAATACCAAAACCACAGTCTAGGTCGCATCCCCCTCTCCCGAAAAGAAACAGTCATGGAGACGGTCGTCGTCAAGCCCAAAAAAGAGCGCTACCGACGCAAGGGCAATCCCGCCGTAACCATCATGCGACAGGTGATGCAACACAAAGAGCGCAACCATCTATCCGCCCTGCCCGACTACTCCTACCAGCTTTACCAAAAGACCCTCCTCGCTCAGGGCGACATCACACGAGGCAAAGGCTACTGGGGCATCCCCAAGTGGCGTATGAAGAGCTTCGTCGACAGCTCTGCACTCGCTAGGACACCCATCCTCCCCTTCTCCCTACGTGAGCGACATCTCGTCTACGCACAGCAAGGCGGACACCCGGAGAACCCGCTACTCATCGGCACTCGACACAGTGGGGTCGAGCAAGTCATCGACGAGGGACTGCTATCAAGCAATATAGATGCCCTCCTGGCTCCCGTAGACATCTACGACAACGATCTGCCACTCCTTTCCAAAGAGATCATCGGTCCCCTGCACTCCCAGCTCGGCATCACCTTCTACAAATACTACCTACGAGACACCATCCCAGACGCTTCGGGCAATCCCTGCTATCAGATACAGTTCGTACCGATCGAGATGCGTGACGCAGGCTTTTCGGGGACACTACTGGTAGACACCGTAGACTACAGCATCCACCGAGTAGAGATGCGCCTCCCCACCACCGCCAATGTCAACTGGGTAGACCGCCTAGAGATTACCATCGACTACGCCCCGCAGAGCATCACACGACCAGACGGACGACCCGACACCCTATGGCTCCCCAAGCGACAGCGCCTCAATGCACTCTTCCGCATATCCAAGCGACTAAACATCTCCGCCTTAGCTCGCATCACCTCCATCTACAACCACTACAATACAGGCCCCACAGCGCTACGACCAGAGGTACTCGACCCTCGTCTCCTCCTCCCCGCCGACACGCTCCAGCAACTCATGACACGCGTCATCGACGACTACGGTCTGGTCGTTCGCCCCGAGCCGATCGACTCCACCGAGCAGCGCGCCACACAGCTCGTCGACTATATCCTCCACGACCCTGGGTACAAGTTCTTTTCGCTATGCGCCAGGATGGCTTCTGTAGGCTTTATCCCGATACCTGCCGAGCCACTACACCGTGAGCGTGTCTATGTAGATCTCGGTCCCCTAGAGACCCTCATCAGTGCCAACCTGATTGAGGGCGTACGGCTACGACTCGGGGGTATGACCACGGCTAGACTGCACAACCAGCTCTTTGCCGAGGGATATGTCACCTACGGCTTTAAGGACAAAAAGTGGAAGTACTACGCTCGTCTCACCTATGCCACTAAACCCAAAGAGCTACACCCCCATACCTACCCTCGAAACAACTTTGCGCTCTCCATACGCAACGACCTCTTCTTCCCAGGAGAAGAGAGTTACGGACTTTACAAAGATGGCATCGCCTCCATCTTTGGCACCTACACCATCACACGGCGTTACTACGGACTAGACATAGAGGCCTCGCACGAGATAGACTGGTCGCCCAGCCTCTACTCCCATGTATGGGTCGACTACCAGCGCCAGCGACCCACAGGCACGCTCCACTATTACACGCTCGATGACGAGGGCAAGCAATACGAAGTTCACGAACTACGACAGACCGAAATCGGAGCCTCGCTCAGTTGGACGCCTGGACGCACTCCCTACTCAGGACGCAAGCCTGGTAGCATCGTCTCGGCAGACATCTACAAGCCCACCTTTACACTCTCGGGATCAGTTTACCCACGAGGTCTATGGGGCAACGATCAGACTCACGGTGCGCTCCACCTCGCCTACAGCCAGAGACTGTATCTCAGCATATTTGGCGCACTCGACATAACCCTCCAGAGTGGCATCGCTCTAGGCAAGACCCCACAGTCACAGCTCTTCACGCCCTATGGCAATCGCGCTTGGCTACTCGTCCCCGATGCCTTCCAGACCATACAGCCACTAGAGTTCATCGCCGACAAATACCTCGACTTCAAGCTCCTCTATCGTATGGAGGGTCTGCTCTTCAACCGCATCCCGCTCATCAAGCGACTAGGACTGCGAGAGCTCGTCGGCATCCACGGCTACTGGGGCGACACATCGCCAGGACACATCACCCCGCGACCTGGGCAAATCCTCCTCCCCACCTACGCCGAGCCAATGCGCAATGACCTACACCTTGAGTGCTCGGCAGGACTGAGCAACATCTTCAAGGTGCTCTCCGTCCAATACTTCTACCGCATCACTGGCCAAGGCATCCCTCCGCTCCAGCGCCACTCCGTGCGCCTAGGCATCTCCGTCTCCTTCTGACCCTCGGCTAAGCCCTGCTCAAGTCCTCTTAAACGACCGCTAAATCGTCTTTAAACGACTGCTCAATGGTTGTTGAATAGCTCAGCAGTCCCCCCTCCCTCTCACTCGTATCACTTTCCCTTGGGTTGCTCCATTTTCATACGAGAGAAAAAGGTTCCACCCGCAAGGCAATGCAATGATATAAACGAGTTCGTCGGAGCACGTTGAAGGAAATCGGACAATTCCTCGGTGGAGCTTTTTGATTCTCCAGCGAGGAAGGGAAAAATTCTTCGGAACTTTGAAATCTTTCTTCCGAAGTTTCATTTCATTCTTCCGAAGTTTTATATCCCGCCTCCGTGGAAAATATTCGTTTTCCACAGAGCTATTGAGAATTTCTTAGGGAGAAAACGTTTTTATGTCCGAATCGGAGCGAGGGAGATCTAGAAGAGGAGCTTGACAAAATCGCAACGAATAGGAGCTTTCCGCTTATCTAGTCCACCAAATAGACAAGCATCGGACTGTCTGACACTAGACATAGTTTTCAAAACGGTAAACTTTCAACCATGTCACCAAAACCGACGATACTATCTATCAGCGAGTTGCGATTTTTCTTCAGACAACTTATCAACAATTAAATGTTTCCCAGTTGATTTATTTGCCCACGTCAATTATTGGTTGTAATATTGCAAACGAATTACGAGAAACTCTGGGTTATGACAACATTATAACAGAGCATCTCAACTAGAACTTAATCTTGTAACCCTTCATATATCTACTCAAGTGAAGCAAAAGACATATTCCTTTGATGAGGCTTATCAAGCCACATTGGACTACTTCGGCGGTGATGAGCTGGCCGCCAAAGCGTGGGTGACCACGTACGCCCTCAAGGACAGCTATGGCAATATCTATGAGCAGACCCCTCGCGACATGCACCAGCGCATAGCTCGGGAGCTGGTCCGCATAGAGCACAACTACCCCAACCCGCTCTCTGAGAATGAGCTGATGGATCTGATGGATCACTTCCGCTACATCGTGCCTCAGGGTAGCCCGATGACTGGCATCGGCAATAACTACCAGATCGCATCGCTCTCAAACTGCTTCGTCATCGGCCTAGACGGTGAGCCCGACTCGTACGGTGGCATCATCCGCATTGATGAGGAGCAGGTACAGCTGATGAAGCGCCGTGGTGGCGTGGGACACGATCTCTCGCACATACGTCCTAAGGGTTCGCCCGTCAAGAACTCAGCCCTCACCTCTACGGGCTTAGTACCCTTTATGGAGCGCTACTCCAACTCCACACGTGAGGTGGCGCAAGATGGTCGTCGTGGTGCACTCATGCTCACGGTCTCGATCAATCACCCTGACAGCGAGTCCTTTATCGATGCTAAGATGACCGAGGGGAAGGTGACGGGTGCCAATGTGTCGGTACGCATCGACGATGCCTTCATGCAGGCGGTCGTGGAGAACAAAGAGTATCTGCAAACCTACCCCGTCCACTCTGCAGAGCCTAAGTTTACCCGCACCATTCAGGCGCGCCAGCTATGGGACAAGATCATCTACAATGCTTGGCGGAGCGCTGAGCCAGGGGTGCTCTTTTGGGACACGATCATCCGTGAGTCTGTGCCCGACTGCTACGCTGATCTAGGCTTCAAGACTATCTCGACCAATCCTTGCGGAGAGATACCTCTCTGTCCGTACGATAGTTGCCGTCTGCTGGCGATCAACCTGTACAGCTACGTGCGCAACCCCTTTACGGCAGAGGCTTCGTTTGACTTTGATCTCTTCCGTGAGCATGTTGCCAAGGCGCTCCGCATTATGGACGACATCATTGACCTAGAGGCGGAGAAGATCGATGCAATCCTCATGAAGATCGCCTCAGATACGGAGACCGAAGAGGTCAAAGCAGCTGAGCGTGAGCTGTGGCGCAAGATCAAGCGCAAGACCCTCCTCGGACGTCGTACAGGTGTCGGCATCACAGCCGAGGGCGATATGCTCGCTGCGATGGGCATGCGCTACGGATCGGACGAGGCGATCAGCTTTGCAGAGGAGGTGCAGAAGACGCTTTGCCTATCAGCTTACGCTAGCTCAGTAGAGTTGGCTAAGGAGCGCGGAGCCTTTGACCTCTATGACTCTGAGCGTGAGAAGGACAATCCTTTTATCCAGCGCATTGCCAAGGCTGATCCGAAGCTCTATGAGGAGATGAAGAAGTTCGGCCGTCGTAATATAGCGATGCTGACCATCGCTCCTACAGGGTCGACGAGCCTGATGACGCAGACTTCGTCAGGTATCGAGCCAGTCTTCATGCCGGTCTACAAGCGCAGACGCAAGGTCAATCCTAACGACAAGAACGTCAAGGTGGACTACACGGACGAGACGGGCGACACCTTTGAGGAGTACACGGTCTACCACCACAACTTCCTCACCTGGATGAAGACCAACGGCTACGACTCCGAGAAGAACTACTCGCACGAAGAGCTACAGGAGCTGGTCGCTAAGTCGCCCTACCACAAGGCTACTGCCAACGATGTGGACTGGGTCGCTAAGGTCAAGATGCAGGGACGCATACAGCAATGGGTGGATCACAGCATTAGCGTGACGATCAACCTCCCCTCGGACATCTCTCAGGAGATGGTGGCTACGCTTTACATTGAGGCGTGGAAGGCTGGATGCAAGGGCTGTACCGTATACCGTGAGGGCTCTCGCTCAGGCGTGCTCATCTCGGAGGAGCAGCAGAAGAAAGAGAAGCAAGCGAAGGCGGAGCAAGAGGCAGCTGCGGAGATTCCCGTAGAGCCTACGACTATGCCTCAGGCTGTACACAAGCGCCCCAAGGTACTAGAGGCGGATATCGTGCGCTTTCAGAACAATAAGGAGAAGTGGATCGCCTTCGTCGGCTTGCTCGACGGTAAGCCTTACGAGGTATTCACAGGTATCGCTGACGATGACGAGGGTATCATGCTCCCCAAGAGCGTGACGAAGGGTAAGATCATCCGTAGCTACGATGAGGACGGCACGAAGCACTATGACTTCCAGTTCCACAACAAGCGTGGCTTCAAGACTACGGTAGAGGGTCTGGACACGAAGTTCAACCCCGAGTACTGGAACTATGCAAAGCTCATCTCAGGCGTCCTACGCTACCAGATGCCGATAGATCAGGTCATCAACTTGGTCCAGGGCATGGAGCTCAACGATGAGAGTATCAACACATGGAAGAACGGTGTGGCTCGTGCTCTCAAGAGCTACCTACCGAGTGGCACAACGGTATCTGCAGCCTGCTCTAACTGCGGACAGCACACGCTAGTCTATCAGGAGGGTTGCCTCATCTGCACAAACTGCGGCTCCTCAAAGTGTGGCTAGCCACAGATAAGCGCTAGACAACGGAAAACCCCACCATTGTACGGACACAATGGTGGGGTTTTTCTTTTGATAGCAGGGGGTAAAACGTGCGCTCCTTACATC
>NZ_CAMYEZ010000045.1 GCF_947254915.1 uncultured Porphyromonas sp.
ACTTATGACTTGCTTCACAAAAGAGTAGTTGGCTACGTGATTCAAACGTCTATCCGACAAAGATATTGTATATTTGCCTAATTTAAGCACCAAAACAATAGTAAAGCTCATGCAGGTATACAATCTATCCGAGAGACCTTCACTCCTAACCCACTTCATCTCTGAGATACGAGACCGAGAGATCCAGAGAGATCCCCTACGCTTTAGAGCAAACATAGAGCGCATCGGTCATATCATGGCTTACGAACTGAGCAAGCAGCTCCACTATCAGACCCGTCCCGTAGAGACCCCGCTCGGCACAGCCCCCACGGCAGTTCTAGACGAGCAGTTGGTCGTGGCAACGATCCTACGCGCTGGTCTGCCCCTTCATCACGGCTTCCTAGACTTCTTTGATCGAGCCGAAAACGCTTTCATCTCCGCCTATCGCAAAGTCAAGGATGACGAAGACTTTGACATACATGTCGAGTATGTCGCAGCGCCAGACCTGACCGATAAAGAGCTGCTCCTCGTTGACCCCATGCTCGCCACGGGAGGCTCTATGCACCTCTCCTGGCAGGCGCTCCTCAAGAGCTGTGGCACACCGCGACACACCCATATGGTCGCCATCGTGGCTAGCCAACAGGCTATTGACTTCCTCCAGTCTCAGTTTGACGACAAGGCTCCCGTCACGCTATGGGTCGGTGTCATCGACCCAGCGCTCAACGAGCACGCCTACATCGTCCCCGGTCTAGGCGATGCGGGCGATCTAGCCTTCGGTGGTAAGCTCTAAGGCATCGCTTCATTGTCCACACTACGTGACATAGAGCTATTGGCTCCTGCCTCCTCACTAGAGGGTGGTCTGGTGGCGCTCTCTGCGGGTGCCGATGCGGTCTATGTGGGCGCTCCTCAGTATGGTGCTCGTAGTGCTGTCGGGGTCTCGCTGGAGGATATACGGCAACTCTGCGCAGCGGCTCACGCCTATGCCGCACGGGTCTATGTTGCCCTCAATACGATTCTCACAGATAGCCAGTTAGCTCACGCTGTGGAGCTGGCGCATCAGCTTTACGAAGCGGGTGCCGATGCACTCATCATACAGGATCTCGGTCTGCTCACGCAGGACCTCCCGCCCATCCCACTACATGCGAGCACGCAGTGCCACAACCATTCGCTAGAGCAGTTGCAGATGCTCTCGGATCTCGGCTTTGAGCAGGCTGTCCTGCCACGCGAGTGGAGCTGTCAGGACATTGCAGCAGTGCGAGACAAGACTCCGTTGCGACTAGAGGCATTCGTCCATGGGGCGCTCTGCGTCTCCTATAGCGGTCGCTGCTTCATCTCCGAGGCGCTCTCACAGCGCAGCGCCAACAGAGGGCAATGCGCTCAGTACTGCCGCATGACTTACGATCTCGTTGATGCCCAGGGGCAAAAGCTCCGCCAGAGCGAGCACCTCCTCTCTCTGAGAGACCTCAATCGCACCGAAATCATCGAGGAGATGATCGATGCGGGTGTCAGCTCCTTCAAGGTGGAGGGACGACTCAAGGCACTCCCTTACGTGCGCAACGTCATCGCCCACTATCGTAAGGTGCTAGACGAAATCTTGACCCGACGTAGTGACCAGTTGCGTCGTCCCTCCTGGGGCACGACGGAGTACACTTTTACGCCGTTGCCTGAGGCGACCTTTGCCCGCCCCTTTACCACCTACAATACGCTCCTCGGGGCGCCAATCCCTACCGACAGCATCACACCGTATAGTAGCAAAAGCCTCGGCCAGCCGATCGGCACAGTGACCCGGAGCCGAGGCAAAGAGCTCGAGATAGCGCTCCTGAGCGACGACATTGAGCTAGCTAATGGTGATGGAGTGGTCGCCTACACGATCGATAAGAAGCTCGTCGGAGCGCAGATCAATCAGGTACTGCCCGCTAAGCGAGCTAGGAGCTATCGCCTGAGACTATCTCAGGCGCTCGAACTACCGCAGGGGGCGATGCTTTGGCGCAATCTCAACCACCTCCTAGAGGCTCAGCTCCTACGCCCCGACGCCTCTACCCGTACCATGCCCGTGACGCTACATCTAGAGGCGACCCACGATCAACTCATCCTAGAGATGCAACTCTCCGAGGCACCCGAAATGTCGGTCACACGTAGCCGTGCGGTCACGCTAGAGCCAGCACAGCGAGATAATACGGAGCATATAGAGCGCACCCTGCGCAAGCTTGGCGACACGCCATACCGAGCTAAACGAGTGACCATGAGCCTTGACGGACTTTTCGTCCCGCCTTCGCTCGTTGCAGAGCTGCGACGAGAGCTCTCGGAGGAGCTACAGCATCAATGCCTAGCGAAAGCTTTGCAGCGCAGAGATGCCATCGGCAAACCCCTACAGCAGAAGCGCATAGACCGACTTCACACGTCAGACCCTACGGCGCGTCAGCGGTATGGTCTGCCCGACACGCTGGACTTTACCTACAACGTGGCGAATGAATCGGCATGTGAGCTTTACCGTCAGCTAGGCGTCTCAGGACCTATCGCCCCCGCCCTAGAGGTGGAGCGCCCCGAGGGGGCTATCCCAGTGATGTTTACCCGTCACTGCCTGCTGCATCAGCTCGGTTACTGCACACGTACGGGTCGCAAGCCACCCTTTGCGCTGCCACTCTATCTAGTCCGTGGGCGAGACCGTCTGCGCATCGCCCACGACTGTCGCCACTGCATGATGACCCTTTGGCTAGATCCCTCATAGCAGCGGAATGTGCGCCTCATCAAGAAGCGCCAATATCTGACATCTTCGTAGGAATTACCTAATCCTCACGGAGATCTTTTTAGTTAATATGAGGATACGAAAGGAGACTGCTACAGTTGTAACAGTCTCCTTTGTCGTTTTGAAATGGTCATTAGACCAATCTTGTGTACTATAGAACGTACTTCACCGTGCGATGTACGTTGTCAACAGTCACAACGATGAGGTAGGAGCCAGGTACTACACCCTCGATAGATAGCGTGTCGCTCTCGGTGCGAGCTATGCATACTCCCTCCATAGTGTAGAGTGCTACTCCCTGAGCACCCTCTATGTGGAGTGTGGTAGCATCTCTTGTGATTTGGAGTGCAGGCTTAGTTACCTCAGAGATAGATGTACCATTCTTGATGGTCGTCTTACCTGTTGTGAGCGTCAGTTTAGGAGCGATGATGTTGGTGATCTCGCAGTGGTATACACCGTCCTTGTTAGTACTATAGGTCGGCTTAGTCTCACCAGGGATTGCCTTACCATCCTTGTACCACTGGTACTTGTTGGGGACAAATGAATCTCCCTCTGACTGCCAGTTGTCAGGCTCTTCGAGCGTAGCCTCTAGTGTCACGCTCTTACCATCGGCTAGCTCTAAGGTCTTATCCTCTGTAGTCGGTTTCTGTGGAGCATAGACCAAAGTCTTTTCACCATCGGAGCCACTTTGTAGAGATCCCTGGAAGTTGCTAAAGTCTTTGAAGACAAACTTATTACCATGGACGATAGCACTCTCTCCATTGAAGCCTAGTAGTACACCGTAGACGGACTCGCTAGGCTTCGGGAGGATTGGACCTGAGAAGTTGTTGTTTGAGATGTCTACACGACTTAGGACACGCTCGGGATTGGTAAAGAGGGTACCGATACCTCCAGAGAAATTGTTGTCATTGAGTTCGATCTGTACGAGGCGAGGGAAGTTTTCGTAAGTAAAGTATCCCGTTGGATTGCCCGACATCTTATTATGGGAGACCCATAGACGCACTAGGTTGGCGCAGCTGGTAATCTCCTTAGGAAGTTCGCCCGTTAGTTCATTGTATGAGAAGTCTAGGTTTTTGAGTTTGACAAAACCCTCTTTACTATCCTTGCTGGTAGGGAATAGTTTAGCAGGAATCTCGCCTGTGAGCTTACACTTAGCCATTCTAAGATCTACCAACTTGGGGAATTCAGAGAGCCATACAGGGATCTCTCCTCCTAGAGGGTTGCCTGTCAATTGAAGGAGAGTCAGTTCCTTTAGGTTGGTCAGACTCTTGGGTAGCGGAGCCTTAAACTGGCACTCACCAAAAGCGAGTAGAGTCATTTTCGTCAACTTGCCGATGCTCTCAGGAATCAGACCACTCATCTTACTCTTAGTGAGGAGGAGGTTCTGTAAGTTGACTAGATTACCAATATTTGATGGTATCTGACCTTCTACAGAGGTCACTTGGACAGTGATGACCATAAGGTCTGTCAGTTGAGCCAATGAGGCTGGGAATGTACCTCCGAGCTGAGGATTCTGCTCTACAACAAAGTACTTGAGTTTCTTACAAGCACTCCAGTCCTGAGGCAGCTTGCCTGAGAGGTTATTCATATGTAGATAGAGATACTCTAGGTCTGCACACTTGGTCAGGGGCTCAGGGATAGCTCCCGTTAGTTTGTTGTCTTGTAGGCAGAGGGTCTTAATCTTAGGTAGGTTCATATCGCTAGGTAGCGAGCCCGTTAGGGCGTTGCTGTCCATAAAGAGGGTCTCCAAGGCTGGCATATTTACTCTCTTGGGGAACTCCTGCGTTAGCGTGCGAGTGCCACCTACATTCTGCAGACTAGCAGCAAGCTCTCGTAGCTTAGGCATTGTAAAGAGCTCGTCTGGGAGCTTTGAAATGTGGTTGGACTGGCACCAAAACACCTCTAGTTCCGTCAGATTCGCAATAGAGACTGGTAGCTCGCCCTTAGCTTTGCGACGATCTATCTTCAGCTCCACGACGTGACCATCCCGGATCTTGACTCCTTTCCAAGTAGCGGGATCAGTGGTTATATCCCAGCGATTCCAAGAGGGAGACCAGTTAGCTCCATCCAGCTTGTTGTAGATGTCAATGAGAGCTTGCTTCTCATCGGCGGGGATGGATGACTCTCCAGTGGTCGTGGTCTCATCTGCTCTGAGCTCTTGTAGCTTTGGCTGAGGAAGTGATAGCTTGACCAGCTCCACATTCTGAGCAGTCAGCCCTAGTGAGCAGAGTGCTATAGCACAGCTAACTATACAAGCTCTGCGTAATTGAGTAATTGTTTGAACCATAGATATTTGTGTTTATTTAGTGAATGTCTTAATGTGGTGAAGGATACTCTCATATCCTCCACAAGCAAAGATATAAAAAAAAACAGTATTAGCAAACTTTTATGACGGCATTAAGTCCGCAAGTCTCACAAGTAACGATTATAGCAACGCTCGTTTAACCGCTAACTTCTCATACCTAGACTCTCGCCTTGGGAGGAATTTTCAAATAGCTCGGTGGAAAACGAAAATCCTTCACGCAGGGGCGAAATGAAACTTCGGAAGAATGAAATGAAAGTTCGGAAGAAGCAAATCAAAGTTCCGAAGAATTGTTCGTTTCCTCGGTGGAAAGTCCGAAATCCCTCCGAGGAGATTTCCGATTTCCTCGGGGGACGTGTAACGGTTGTAGGGACGCACGATCTGTGCGTCCGTCCCCGTTAAAACCACGGGTGCCGTAACTTTTGACACAACGGACGCACCGATCGTGCGTCCCTACAACGGGCTACACGTCTCAACGTTCGACAACGGACGCACGAGCCGTGCGTCCCTACATTCACTACCCGTCTGCTCTAACCTCTAAATTCGTACCTTTGCGGTAGCACCTGCGAGGTCTATCTTTGCGGTGGTGCTTAAACTGCATTTTATCACGAAATAATTATACCTAATATGAAGATTACAAAGGATAGCTACGTAACCTGCGAATACGAGCTCTACACGGGCTCTGGCAAGGAAGAGATCGTTGAGAAAGCAACGCCCGAGGCGCCCCTAGCGCTGATCGTCGGGGCGGGATTCCTGCTGGAGGCTTTTGAGAAGCAACTGATGGGTCTAGAGGCTGGCGACAAGTTTGACTTTACCCTCACGCCTGAGGAGGCGTATGGTGAGGTCTCTGACGCTTACGTCCTAGAGCTGGAGAAGGAGCTCTTCAAAAACGATAAGGGTGAGTTCCACTCGGACGTCGTCTACGAGGGCAATGCCGTCCCAATGCTGGACAACCAAGGCAATCAGCTGGTTGGTATCGTTGAGAAGGTCGGTGATGACACGGTGACGATGAACTTTAACCACCCCTTGGCTGGTCAGACACTGCACTTCGTTGGGTCTGTCCTAGAGGCGCGTCCTGCTACTGAGGAGGATCGTCAGAGACTGACGGCACAGTTCTCCGGACATGCGGGCGGTTGCTGTGGAGACGACCATGACCACGAGGGGGGCTGCTCTTGCTGCAGTGGCTGCCACTAAGCCATCGCTATGAATAGCTTCGGACGCAAGCTGCGACTGACCACCTTTGGGGAGTCGCACGGAGTCGCATTGGGGGGTGTCCTCGATGGTATGCCTGCGGGCTTCCTGATAGATAGGGCGGCTGTGCAACGCTTTGTCGACTTGCGTCGTCCAGGCTATTCACGATCTACGACAAAACGCCGAGAGCCAGACGAAGTGGTCTGGCTCTCAGGCTTGACTGACGAGTGGCGGACGCTGGGTAGTCCGATAGCCTTCGTGATACAAAACAAAGATGCTCGCTCGCAGGACTACGCCACCGCTACGAGCTTGGGCGGAAAGCCCTTTAGAGCAAATCATGCCGACCTGACTTACTGGCTCAAGTATGGTCTAGAGCCTCAGCCTGGTGGCGGTCGGTCTAGTGGTCGCGAGACGGTCGCTCGTGTGGTGGCGGGAGCCGTTGCTCAGCAATGGTTAGAGCAGGTGTGGGGCGTCACGGTGCAAGCTTTCATACAGCAGGTGGGCGCTCTGTCACTAGCTGGTGACTACACGACTTATCCGCTAGAACATACTTATGACCACCTCTGCTACTGTCCCGATGCGACGCTAGATGAGGAGATAGCCACCTACCTAGCCAAGATACGAGCCGATCGTGATAGCGTGGGCGGTGTCGTGGGGTGCGTGGTACGTGGTATGCCGGCTGGCGTGGGCGAGCCGATCTTTGACCGCATACCAGCCTTGCTGAGTTATGCCGTGATGAGCATTCCGGGGAGTCGCGCCTTTGCCTTTGGGGATGGCTTTGACCTAGCGGGGCAACGGGGTAGCGCCGTGCTTGACGAATTGCTCGCGATGAGCGATGAGGGCACGGTAACCTTCGGAAGTAATCACAATGGCGGTGCACTCGGCGGGATCACAACGGGACAGGACTTGAGCCTGAGCGTAGCGTTTAAGCCGACCCCAACGATAGCTCGTCCGCAACAGACGCTCACGACTGAGGGCGAGCGCGTGACACACACCTTCATGGGGCGTCACGACCCGTGCATAGCACTACGGGCGGTGCCTGTCGTGCAGTCGATGGTGGCGCTGACTCTGGCGGATCTACTGGTTGCTCTCAGCGATTAGCTGCTGGGCAATTTGCGTCGCCTGCGTGATGCGGTTCGCCATACCGATGCCGTCTCGACAATTCCCCGCAATGATGAGTCCAGGGTAGCGACGCTCTATCTCAGCAATGGCAGCGTAGCGCTTCTCACTATCGGCACCGTACTGCGGGATCGCATGGCGGTGGCGCGAGATATGCACCATATTGGGGACGATGCGTGGATCGATGCGGAGCACTTTGTAAAGGTCTCGGAGCGCGAGCGCACGTACCGTCTCATCGTCCTGATCGATCAAGTCGGGGTAGCGTGTCCCGCCCATGAAGATGCTGTAGAGAACTCCCTCAGCAGTCGGAGTTCGGTCGGCAAAGCAGTCCGACGGAAAGAGAACACCGAGGATATCCACTGGCTCTGACGAAGGCATGAGCGCACCGAAGCCACGATAGTTGCTGACCTTACGGTCAAAGCCGACAGCCACCTCCACGATCGGCGCATAGTAGAGACTGGTAATGGGAGATAAGAGTTCGTCGGGGAGCGTCTCTCCGAGGAAGCTCGCCAAGGTGTGTGCGCCTACGGTAGAGACCACGCGCTCGGCTGGGACTTCGTGGAGCTCTCCGCCTTGCTGGTAGGTGACGAGCCAGTCGCCCGCTGCGCCCTGTCGGACCGATGTGACGGTGGCACCAGTGAGGATATTGTCTGTGCCGATCTGCTCGACCATTTCGTGGATCATCGTCTCCAGTCCTTGGCGTGCTGAGTAGACCTCTTTGGTGGCTAGGCGGTCACGGTCGCTCTTAGGCTCTTTGGCTTTTGCCATAGCTCCACGAATGAAGCTCCCGTACTCCTGCTCTAGGTTGTAAAGCTTGGGGAGTGCGTGGCGGGTCTCCAGCTTCATCGGATCACCAGCGTAGATGCCCCCTATGAAGGGGTCGACGGCATACTGCAGGAAGCTCTTGCCGAGGCGACGACGAGCCAGGGATCCGACAGATTCGTAGGGATCGTTGCCTTTCTTGCGCCACGGCTCGCCTAGCAAACGGAACTTATCGCCCAGCGTGAAGAGCGGTGTCGTGAGCCCGCTCCAAGGTCCCGAGGGGAGGCGGTGAAGCTTTCCTTTCTTATAAATGTATCGGCAGTTGCCCTCTGGCGTGGCGGCTTCGTAGCCTGAGGGGAGAAGGGCAAAGAGCTCGGCAACTTCGGGGAAAGAGATCGCCCCTGTGTTAGGTCCCGTTTCGAAGGTGTAGCCTCCTTCTCGCAAAGTGCGGATTTGTCCACCAGCCCGCTCCGCCTCCTCGAGGACGAGGACGGACAATCCTGCTTTCCGTAGGTAGAGTGCCGTGGTGAGACCTGTGATACCAGCGCCAATGACTATCGTCTGTTTCATACTGCGTGACTGTTATCGTGATTGTCTAGCGACCATCTCCTGGACGACTGTGAGCAGGCCAGCGGTGAGGCGGGAGAGGTCGTCGGGTTGGATGATGTATGGGGGCATGATGTAGCAGAGCCGGCCGAAGGGTCGTACCCAGATGCCGAGCTCTACGAAGCGGCGCTGCATGAAGGCCATATCGACTGGCTCGTCTAGCTCGATCACGCCGATAGTGCCGAGGACGCGCACCTCGGTGACCCCAGTGAAAGTGCTGGCAGGTGCTAGCTCTCGCTTCAGTTGCGCCTCGATCCGGGCGACACGCTCTAGCGTTGGTTCACGCTGCAGGAGCTGCAGACTGGCGAGAGCTACGGAGCAGGCCAGAGGGTTGGCCATAAAGGTGGGACCGTGCATAAAGCAACCCGCCTCGCCACGGCAAACGGTCTCAGCAACGCGCTGCGTCGTGACAATGGCGGAGAGGGTCATATAGCCTCCCGTGAGTGCCTTGCCGAGGGTGACGATGTCGGGCAGGACGCCCGCATGCTCCATCGCAAACATACGTCCCGTACGTCCGAATCCTGTGGCTATCTCGTCGAAGATGAGCAACACGCCATACTGATCGCACAGCTTGCGCGCCTCCACGAGGTAGTTGGGATGGTAAAAGTACATACCGCCAGCTCCCTGCACGATGGGCTCTAGGATGAGCGCTGCGATCTGTTCGCCGTGCTGAGCGAGCACTTGGCGGAGTGGCTCCATAGCGTCGTCGCGCCATGGCTCGCCCCACTTGACGGAGGGCGGTGCGAGGAAGTGTTGCTGCGGAAGGGCCGTGCCGAAGATACTGTGCATTCCGGTGACGGGGTCGCAGACGCTCATGGCGTGCCACGTGTCGCCGTGGTAGCCTCGACGAATGGTGACGAAGTGGTCACGCTGCGTCTCACCGAGGGACTGCTGATACTGGATCGCCATCTTGAGCGCTACCTCGACAGCGACCGAACCACTGTCGGCATAGAAGATCCAATCGAAGCCTTCGGGGAGCATCTTCAGGAGTTCCTCGCCTAGAGCTATGGCAGGTTGATGCGTTAGCCCGCCAAACATAACGTGGCTCATCTTCCCTATCTGCGTCTCCACGGCAGCATTGAGCGCAGGGTGGTTGTACCCATGCACAGCGCACCACCAGGAGCTCATGCCGTCGATCAGCTCTGTGCCGTCGGCTAGGTAGATGCGCACCCCCTCGGCGTGCGATACGGGGTAGACTGGTAGCGGATCTTCGGTAGAAGTGTAGGGATGCCACAGGTGCTTGCGGTCCCACGCTAAGGCTTGCTGGACTGTTGGGTCGTATGGCTTCATAGGTTAAGCGGTTTCTTCGGTACGCCAGTCCTTTTCGTTGGTATTGCGATAGCCCATCTCGGCGATGAGCTGCATATCTTCGCGAGCTTGCATGCCACTGGTCGTCAGCATGTCGCCTGTGATGGCACTATTGATGCCGATGTACATAGCTTGTCTCATCACCTCTGGCGAAAGCCTCAGCCGTCCTCCACTAAAGCGCAGGAAAGCTGTCGGATTGATCAGACGAAAGAGTGCTACCGTGCGTAGATACTCCTCGTCTGTCAGGCGAGGCTCCTTGGCGAGTGGCGTGCCAGCGATCGGCTGGAGTATGTTAATAGGTATAGAGCGTATGGCGAGCGAACGCAGATAGCAGGCGAATTCGATGCGCTGTGCCATCGTCTCGCCCATGCCGATGATACCTCCCGAGCAAACCTGCAGTCCTACCTCCCGAGCCCAGCGAATGGTCTGCTCTTTCTCCGCCTGCGTGTGAGTCGTGCAGAGCTTGGGGAAGTGCGACGGAGCGCTCTCCATATTGCAGTGATAGGTGGTGACGCCCGCCTCGTGAAGGCGTCGGAGTTGCTCCTTCGTCAGTAGTCCCATAGAGGCGCAAAGCTTGATATCGCTCGCCTGACGCATCGCCTCGTAGTGCTGAGCGATCCGCTCTATCTCCCGATCACTCTGTCCTCGTCCACTAGCCACGAGTGCTATGCGCCCGATGCCTGCCTCGCGATTGGCTCGTGACTCAGCCACGCACGGCTCGACATCGAGTAGCGGATAGGCCTCCGCCTGCGTATGATAGTGAGCACTCTGAGCGCACCAGTGACAGTCCTCCGAGCAATGCCCGCTCTTGACATTGATGATCGAGCAAGTGTCGAAGGCGTCTCCCATACAGTGGCGCGTCACACGGTGCGCCGCCTCATAGAGCGCCTCCGAGTCGGCCTGCTGCGCCAAGTCCAGCGCTTCTTCCTGGGTCACCTCCACAGGTTCTGAAGAGCAGAGAGAGGTAACGATGTCTGATAAAGGTCTCATGAGCATTCTATTGCATGTCTATAATTGAATGGACGCATCGCCCACCCCTTGCTTAGTAAAGGAGTCTGCGATACGTCCATCGTTATTGGTGGAGAATTGATACAGTCTTTTGTTGGAGACTGTTATCTCATAGTACAGCCTCTTTAGTCAGCCGTAGCGCGCTCGAGTCGCTTCATAACAGCAAATATAAAGGCAGCTGAGAGGAGACAGCAGATGATTAGCACGCCCCAGAACCAGCCCATAGGCATCTTGTCCCAGAGAGAGCCCATCACGCCGACAAGCAGGTTACCTATAGCGGTTGCTGCAAGCCATCCACCCTGCATAAGACCAGCGTACTGTGGAGGAGCTACCTTAGAGACGAAGGAGAGACCCATCGGGCTAAGGAAGAGCTCAGCAAGTGTCAGCACGAAGTAAGTACCGATCAGCCAATTAGGTGATACGAGCGTATCACTGGTACCATGGATATGAGCAGGAGCGGGTAGTGCGTACATGATCGTTGGGATCAGTAGCACGCAGAATCCGACAGCTGCTAGGAGCATACCGATACCTATCTTGCGAGGAGCTGAGGGCTCCTTACCACGATTGGCCAGGTAACCAAAGAGTCCTACCGTGACAGGAGTTAGCAGGATGATGAAGAATGGATTGAACTGCTGGAAGATCTGAGGTGTAATGTTTCTCAGAGCATCAGCGATAGGCTTGATGTCTACAAAGTATCCACCAGCGAGACCAGCGATACCTAACACGACGAGGATTAAGCCTGTCTTGACATTCTTCTTACCGCCCAGTAGCCCGAAGGTAGAGAGGTAGATACCATACATAAAGCAGATGAAAGGTATCAGCATCAGTAGACTAAACGGCATATAGCCCGCAGCGTCTACACGTGATACGGTATAGTCTCGTGCGAAGAAGGTCATCGTCAAACCGTTCTGGTGGAAAGCCATCCAGAAGAAGATCACAACGAAGAAGACCAGTCCTAGTGCGATGAGACGCTCCTTAACCTCAGCCTTAGACATCTCGACGACATGCGCTGAGCTGTCGCCCTGTGCTGCCATAGCCTTAGCTTGCTTGACGGTTACGTCTGCTGCCTTCCAGGTCTTACGACAGAGTACGAAGACCAAGATAGATATGATCAAGCTGATACAAGCTACAAAGAACGAGAGACTATAAGACTGTGACAAGGTCGTCGACACATAGTGCTCACCGAAGGCACGCTCGAAGCTTAACTCTTGAGCTGCTTCACCTCTGTCTTCACGCTCCGCATTGAGTTTACTGTTTAGATCAGCCGTCCACTCAGCTGGGATCTGCAGCATAGCCACGCGCTCATTGATAGCAAATTTGGCTGGTTCGTCCTTAGTATTGCGACTGATGAGGATCTCATGGTCGGCATCTGTGATCTGCAGTTGAGGATCACTCACGAGCCCAGCTTTAGTATACTGGCGGAGAGCTGCTATACGTAGGTCGTGAAGAACTTGCGCCTCGTCTTCGGGGAACATGACGCCAGCCTTCTTCTTAGCAGCTGTAACCTTTTGACTCTGCTCTTCAGCCGTCAGCTGAGCATACTCAGGGTGCTTAGCTTGTAACTCTGCGATAAAGGCATCGGCATCAACTGTTTCATCGTTGAGCTTATTGTAGTTTGCGGGAATGGTTGCATCGTAGAAGTAGTTCTCCTTAGCTAGTACATTGTTCGTAATCCAGTTACCCATGCTAGGAGCAAAGAAGGCACCAATATTGATGAACATGTAGAAGATGGAGAACGCCATATCACGTCCTTTAGAGAACCGAGGATCATCATATATCTTACCCACGAGTGCCTGTAGGTTACCCTTAAAGAGTCCCGTACCAGCAGCAATCAGGAAGAGGGACAAGAGCATGATCGTGATACCAGCAGCTCCAGCACCAAAAGGTAGCCCTAAGAGTAGGTAACCAGCGAACATGATCGTGACACCAGCAAAGATGGTCTTACCATATCCGAGCCATTTATCAGCTATGATACCACCGAAGATTGGGAGGAAGTAGACCAGCGCTAGGAAGGTTCCATATAGCATACTAGTCGTTGCCGAGGAGAAGCCGAACTTCGCCTGTAGGTAGAGCGTCAATATGGCTAGCATCGTATAGTAGCCGAAACGCTCTCCCATGTTCGTTAGGGCTAATACGATAAGCCCCTTGGGGTGTTTATTTTCCATATGAATGGTTCGTTTATAGATTAGTATTTTTCAAGTTATTCATTGCCGAGGTAGCTCGATCAGCTCGATAGAGCCACTCGTCAGGTCAAAGTAGATCGTGTAGGGGAGCTGTCCTAGCTTGTCTGCGCCTAGCTTGTGCTCTAGGAGTGCTGGGCGTCCCCACTGCGCTACTGAGAACTCTAGCGTGACCGCCTGACTGCGCCCTGGGAGCTGTAGAGAGACACGTGCTCGCCCTGGCTCGATGTAGCGGAGAGCCTTACTCTTGATCAACTTATGTAGCTCCGATTCGCTCAGTGGCGCAGGGCGATTCAGCGCTTTGACATCTATATAGATAGGAGCTCCAGAGAGATCCTCCTTGTCAACCAAACCATACTGCGGAGCGAAGCGAGCTACCACCTGCTGCGTGGCTGGCTCCGTGATCGGCACATCTACCACCTCCTCATAGTATCGTCTCGTAGTACGACCTGCGAAGAGCGCTTGCAGTGCTGCCAGCTCCTTGTCAAGCCCGTCTAGAACCATCTTGAGCGCAGGGCCATCGCATGGCATCGTCTCGACTTGACCCGATAGTAGCTCCACACGTCGCTCCCGTAGCTCGAAGAGCCTATTTGCCGCCACCTCCGCCTGCTTGGCACGTGAGGTCGCTAGGGCATACTCTTGAGGCAAAGCCTGACTAGCCTCCTGACTGGCCACCGCCTTAGGGTAGTCAGCTAGGTAGTCGGTTGTAGCGGGCTGGTACGCCTTGCCGTGGAGTGAATAAAGCAATCCATCGGGTGTCAGAGAGGCCAACTGCTCGACGGAAGGCAGCGCTACCGACTCAATCAGGAAGCCCTGCGCCTTATCCGGGACCCCGTGAGCGTGCATCGCGACACGCTCTATCTGGTAGCGCGTCGCAGGCTGCGTCGGATAGTTCTCACCCAAGTAGCGAGAGGCGTAAGCGACTAGAGGGCCTGGCTCAAACAGCTCCTCCGAGAGGACAAAGTGTATGCGTAGTTGTGTCTTCGGTAGATAATAAACGACCCCGCTCGTAGGCTGATCGTCAGCCACGTACGGAGTCACAGTCGCCTGACGACTAGCGCAGCTCGTGAGCCACACCATCGTCATCGCAAGCGCCCATATAGTTAGTCGGCTAGGGGTCTTATGTCTGTGCATAATCTACCAATGAAAAATAGACTTGCGACAAAGATACGAAAAAGAAGTTAGAGCTTAGAGATTAGAAGTTAGAGATATGGGCATCGTACATTCCACCCGCTAATGCAATTTCTCAAGAATGATGTTTTTGATGAC
>NZ_CAMYEZ010000046.1 GCF_947254915.1 uncultured Porphyromonas sp.
CTCTCCCACGTCTCCCTGTAGGGACACACGATCTGTGTGTCCGTTGTGTCAAAGGGTACTCTCCAGTTGCTTTCTATATCTAGATAGAAAGCATCCTGATATAGAAAAGCGTCCTAGCAAAGATCTCCCAACAGCGAACCAATTTCGCTGACGTGGGTGACCTTGACTAGGACGCTATGAGATAGATCTGCTGCTACCTGATAGGTTGGATAGACTTGAGGCTATCGGTAGGAAGCTATTAGTCAAAAGTAAAAAGAAGGTGCTCCTCTGGTCTGCCGTACCCGCACTAGGCATTGACCCTGCTACCGAGAGCCAAGAGGATGTGGAAACGCAGGTTGGATATCCTGATAGCCCTACGACCCGCAGCGGGAACTCTACCGAGGAGGCTCCTTCTCTAAGAGAGAGTTCTGTCAGCGAGTGCGGGCAAGTCCTCATACAGACTTCTGAAGAAGCGGCAGCAGCCCTTTCTGCTCTTCCTGACAGCTCTCAAGGCGAGACTTCTAGACGTGAGGACGGGCAACTCCTCATACTGCCCTCAGAATCAACTGAGGAGGCTGGTGCCCTTTCCAGCCCTACGCCTAGCTCGCCAACAGGAGAGGGTGGATCTGTACCCGTATCGAGAGACGGTCTACCTGCCAAGACCGGCTCGTCTAGTACTATGACTGAGGACAGGAATACTAACGGGGACTCTTCCACAACATCTCCTTCTAGTGGCAAAGGTAGTGAAAGAAATTGAGACCCTGAGAAAATAGAAGTCAGCTATCGGGAGTTTCGTAAGGCAGATAGATAGCGAAAGCTCTCGATTATATAAGCGCTCTCGCTCCAATTGCGAGTGCCACATATAACCAAGAGCTTTCTGTAACCACAAAGGTAGTAAAAGATTTTGAGAGTCTGGTCATCGCGAAGAGGCTTCTGGTTAGCGTATATTCTACCCGCTAATGCAATTTCTCAAGTATGATGTGTCTCGTTGCTATGCTTATGGTCTGAAGGTAGGGCGGAAAACTTATAGGGTTAAGACGACTATCCTGTCTGTCGTAATGAAGGTGGTCGTAATCAACATCATATTAGTGAAATAGAGTTGCTAGCCCCAAAGCCCGCAACATCTCAAGGCGAAATGTCACAGACGCTGACCAACAACTCTATATCACTGGCAAAGTTAATGAAAAGGGGGGGGGGGAGAAACTAATGGTTAAGATCGTCGTTTGTGTGCTTGGAGATAGTTGGTATTACGAACAGGCTCTTACGGAAATAGAAGAAGGCAAACTGATTGATGAAGTTGGCGCTTTATCTCCCACGTTGCCTTCAACGAATCAATCTGCCCTTTCCTGAGTACAAAGATAAGAAGCCAGTGTCACTCTTACAAATGTCTCGAAGGTTGTCGATGAGAATGGAAGTCCTAGCGTATGTCTTTGCGAACAGGAGGCGACTATGTGGAGTTTGACTTGGAGTATGCCCGGCCTCGTCGTGATTTGCAGGGGGGATCACAGGAGTGGATAAATGGAGGTCAGTGTACAAAGAAAAAGCTTCTGCTTTTCTTTCAACCCAAGAGCCCAATTATCTTGCAGGCGGAAATATTAAGCAGAAGCTTATGTCTACCACGAAGGTAGTGAAAGCGATTGAGATAGGCTCTTGTTTGATATGTCCACAGCTTCGCAGAGTTCATTGCTTGCTAGCTCGATGCGCTGGTGTGGATGTGTGTCAGCGGGCGGAAGTAAGGTGTGAGTAGCGTAATAGGGGAGTGCCCTGGGGAAAAACTGAGGAGTGTGGATAAAGAAAGAGTTCTAAGTCAGATAGACCAACGGCGAATCAATCTCGCCGACGTGGTCTATCTAGACCTAGAACTTGCTACAAAGATAGTGAAAGAGATTGAGAGTTAGAGATAGCCTGCAAGTCGGGTAGCTCCGCAGTAGGGGAACGCCCGTGAGATTTATGCTGCTCAGCCTGGCAAGCGGCATGCGTCAGAGGCTATAAAAAGAGAGCCACTGAAGGGACGTTTGGTTGGAGCCAAAGGCATCAACCCCAGCAACAGTAGCTCTCTCAGTAGCAAAGGTACTAAAAGATTTGAGATAAGCTCTCGATTATCTACGCATCTCCGCTCCAATTGCGGACGCACAAGATAACCAAGAGCTTTCTGTGTTTACAAAGGTAGTGAAAGAATTTGAGAGTCCGATAGGGGCGAAGAGGCTTCTGATCTGACTATTCGGAGCTTTCAGAAGTATTGGCGTGATCGGCAGTCACAGAGCGAGGGTCTTGATAAGTAAGTATGAAGTGTCTCGTTGCTATGCTTATGGTCTGAAGGTAGGGCGGAAGACTCATAGCGTTAAGATTACAGTCCTGTGTGTCGTAATGAAGGTGGTTGTAATCGGCCTCATATTAGTGGAGTAGAGCTGTTAGCCCCAAAGCCCGCAGCTTCTCAAGAGAAATGCCACAGACGCTGACCAACAACCCTACTCCGCTGACAAAGTTAATGAAAATGGTGTGGAAGTTATGGTTAAGATCTTCGTTTGTTTGCTTGGAGATAGTCTGTATTACGAACAGGCTCTTACGGAAATAGAAGAGAGCGAGCTCATAGACAACCTTAACGGCTTGGCAAAAGCCGTAGTTGTCTATGAGCCTTTAGGAAGTCAGTAAGGAGTAATCTTCGATGCTTCCATAGGCGAAGGTACGAAACATGTGTCACTCTTACAAGCGGGGACTTCTCAGCTTCGCAGAGCTGATTGCAAGTTAGCTCGATGCGCTGGTGTGGATGTGTGTCAGCGGACGGAAGTAAGGTGTGAGTAGCGTAATAGGGGAGTGCCCTGGGGAAAGCTGAGAAGTGTGGATAAAGAAAGAGTTCTAAGTCAGATAGACCAACGGCGAACCAATTTCGCCGAGGTGGCCTATCTAGACCTAGAACTCACTGCAAAGATAGTAAAAGAGATTGAGAGTTAGAGATAGCCTGCAAAACGAGTAGCCCCGCAGTAGGGAAACGCCCATGAGATTTATGCTGCTCAGCCTGGCAAGTGGTATGCGTCAGAGGCTACAAAAAGAGAGCTACTGAAGGGAACTTTAGTTGGTGCCAATGACAGCAACCCCAGCAACAGTAGCTCTCTCTCAGTAGCAAAGGTACTAAAAGATTTGAGATAAGTTCTCGGACGATCTGTCTCGAGCGCAAGGCGTTGAGGATGACAGAGGGGTTGTAGATAAAAAGAGACTGTTGCATAAAGGCGAATCGCTGTGTTGCTTTCGGGATTCGGCTTCGGTCACATACGGAGGTATGCTCCCTTCAGACCTCACCCTCAGCGCCTTGCGCTTCATCCTTTCTGCAAAGTCAGGACAATCTTGCAAGCAAGATTTTGAGACTGTTGACTTTTGCAACAGTCTCAAAAAGAACGCTTGAACGGTTGCCTAAACAGCGGTACAATTCCGCTGAGGTTAGACACCTATTCAAGCGCACCACAAAGGTAGTAAAAGAACTTGAGAACCTTAGCAAATCGGAAGAGATCGGAGTATATCGGAGCTATCAGAGCGGTCGGAGTGGATCGGAGGTGTCGGACTCCTATCAAGACGAGTGGCAGTCCCCGTTAAAACATCGATGCTGTAACCTTTGATACAGCGAACGCACGACCGCTAGACCCGAGCTGTGCGCCCCTACGGCGGGCTGCTGGCCTCATCAGGCTACTTATGAGATTTGTGTGGAGTTGATGTCTCAGTGTTGGCTTGCGCATCTAAAAAAAAGTACCTTTGCAACAAGCAGTGTAGTAACATACAGACATACAAACATACAGACAAAAAGAGCTATGATGTTAGGAAGAAAGGGCGGACTTTTCGCGATATTGGTTGTGGTTAGCTTGATGTTCACGCAAAGCCTTAGCGGAGAGACGCTTCAAGCAAGCCTTAGCGGACAAACCGTCAAAGAGCAAGCCCAGCAATTACTGCGATCTCAGAACGCACAACCTCAGCAACATCAGAGCGCACAGCCCCAGATGTATGGCACGCAACAGGGAGAGATTTACCGTGGGCAGCTCAGAGATAGGGTGACCCAGGAGCCTATCTCTATGGCGACTGTCATATTGCTTTCGGCAGATTCGACGGTGGTCTCTACGACGCTTTCGAGCGATGGGGGAACTTTTGAGCTTTCGGGTGAGGGGGCGCATTGGCTTCAGGTTAACCATCTAGCGTATCAGACACTTCGTGTGAGCCTCGACGCTCCTCTGCCTGACGTGCTCTATATGGATCAAGCGACTGGTGAACTGGGCGAGGTGGTGGTCAAGGCGGAGCGTCCGCTCATGAAGCTCGTCGATGGTACCACACCGAGCTACGATATTGATCAGCTCTTCGCACATAGCTCCGTTACCACCGCTTATGAGATGCTGGGTCAGCTCCCGGGTATGTCGATGCAGGACGATGTGCCGACGCTCGTGGGGACCAATGGCTATACCTTGGTCTTCAATGGTCAGCCCTCGGATGTCCCTCAGGAGATGCTGCTCGAGCGTCTCAAGAGCATTCCCCGAGAGATGGTGTCTAGTGTGGAGATCTCCTATACTCCCATTGCCCGCTATCGGGCTAAGGGCGCTTCGATCAATGTAGTCTTCAAGGGGCAGGCTGCGGGCAGCCCTCTGAGTGGCACCTCTGGTCAGCTCTTTACTGAGTATAGCAATCGGTACTACAGCAACTACGCTGCGGGTGGTAGTGTCAACTACTCCGCTCCCAATGGCTTCTTCGTCACTGCCAATTATAGGGCTAGTCTAGGTAAAATCCGAAGTGACTTAATCTACGATATAGCTCCCTTTGGTCGCTATACCAAGGGGCTTGCGATAGAAAACAGTGGCTACACGAACTATAACAAGCATACGCTTTTTGCCGAGCTGGGGTATAAGTTCGGGCGGCATACGCTATCCGTCGATTACTACGGGAGCTTGACCCCTCCCGAGGGAACGACCCGCTACCAAGTCAACCAAAAGGAGCGCGAACCTCTAGAGTCACTCAATAAAGGCAATGATAATACCCATCACGTTGCTATAAACTACAGACTGGGTGGCAACTTGCTGGCTGGTCTCTTCTATACTCACTATCGGGATCACAGAGAGGTGCTCTATGGAATGGAGCAGTCTCCTCGCTCACCTTATGCTACGAGCTATACGAGTGATCAGCTCTCGCAGGTGTGGGGCGGGCATATCGACAATAGTCATAGCTGGGATGGTGGCTGGGGACTGTCGTACGGCTCCAAGGTCTCCTACTCCAAGACAATCAATGGACAAACCTACCTCTGGCAAAATGGTCAGCAAGTGCCAAACGGAGCCGTGTCAGGAACCAGTAAAGAGCTACTGGCGGACCTCTATATAGGCGGTAAAAAGCAGTTTAATAATGGGCTAAGCCTCGGGCTAACCTTGATCGGTGACTATGCGAACTATATAGGTGCGGATGAGACCTTTCAGATTATCCCGCAGGCGAGTCTCAGCTACGCACGCAATCCCAACCATGTCCTACAGGTGAATATTCAGTCCAGCAAGAGGGACCCGAGCTATTGGGAGCGTGAGCCCTTCTCACGGGCGGATGATCGCTACCAGCTCTGGGAGGGTAATCCACAGATTAGGCCTTACGTGACGTACTTTGGGCAGGTGAACTACATCTTCAAGCAGCGGTATGTCTTCTTCCTGAGCGGTTACTATCAGCCTCATCGCTTCGAGCAGCAGATGTATCTAGACCCTGATAGAAGTCGTTTGGTCTACAAAACGTGGAACTGGCACTATGCCAGTAATGCTAGTATCGGAGCTGTCGTACCACTGCCTCAGACCAAGTGGTGGAACGCGCGCCTGACCCTCAATGGTCAGCTTAACTCGGTCAAGCTAGAAATCCCCTACGAGCCGACCTATCAGTGCACCAAGCCTCAGTACTATGTCGGCCTCTCTAATGAGTTTAGGCTCAGCCAAAAGCACAATATCACCATCGGGCTAGACGGGAGCTATCTGCATGGAGCCATACAGGGCTACTATAGTCTAGGTGATATATACAACCTCGCTTGTCGTGCTAAGTGGACCAGCCAGGATAAGAAGTGGAGCCTCACCCTGCGAGGAGACGACCTCCTCAATGCGGGTGTGCTACGGGTGCGGGTCAACTACGGCATCCATCAGGTGGACTTCCGTCCCTCGCGTTACAATACCCGCTTCTCAGTCCATCTGAGCTACACGTTCGGTAGCTTTGACAAGGTGCAGACGAAGGAGCCCACACAGCTCTCGACCGACCGCTTCGGCATCTGATACCCCCCTCCCGCTAGGCTCAATCCGTGCATCGCTACGTGGCTATTTTTCACTTTCCACGTAGGGGGGGGACTTGTCTTTTGATTCTTCCGAAGTTTCGTTTTGTCCTTACGTGGGGATTTTTGATTTTCTCTTGAGCGATCAAAGCTCGTGATCGGAGTGATCAGAGGTCGATCGGACAGGGCTGATGCATTATAGCGAATGAGTGCATCTACGTCTCTATGGTAAAAAACGGGAAATTCATCCGTAGATATCCTGGATTATCTAGCGAGGAAACGAAAAATTCTTCGGACTTATGATTTCATTCTTCCGAAGTTTCATTTCATTCTTCCGAACTTTTATTTCGCCCCTCGGTGGAGAATTTTCGTTTACTCCCTAGATATTCCCAATTTCCTCGGTAGAGTTGGGAAGCAACGGAGATGCATGAGTAGCGATAGAGTGGCTCTATACCGCTTTATAGCGATGTTTTAGCGCTATATCCCTTGAAGGCCCTCAAGGAAGAGCGGATTATAATGCGTCAGCCCTGGTCGATCGGAGGTGTTTCTGCTTAAGAGAAAACAAAAGGTTAACTTTGTGGCGTGGAAACTTAGCTGGAGCTCTTACGGAGCGACACTATCAAGGTCAATAAACAAAGAAAGCAGATGAAACGAAACGTATTACGACTACTTACGATGCTCCCTCTCTTGGTGCTGGCGACTTTTTATACTAAAGCCGATCAGCTAAGAGCAATAACTCTGTCAGCTACAGAGCATCAGCCTGACACGCTTACGGTGGTGCCACTACAGGTGCAGCAGTATCGGGTGATGAAGCCGTTTATCTCGGATAGTCTCAATGTGCAGGGCAAGGCGTACGACGCTACCGACCTGCTGAAGCCTGTGAATCACATCAAGCTAAGCCATGCACACGGCACTCTGCCCACAGCGCAGGAGGGTGTCGTCACGCTACGCACGACAGAGGATGCGATCACGACCTATGCAGTACGTCTTCGCACGCCGAGCTACGAGCAGGCGATGCTGCAGATCGAGACAACGGCGCCCTTTGTTTTAGCTCTGGATGGTGACAAACTCTCATCTGCTACGCAGTACCAGAGCGAGCTAAAGGTCGCTTCGCCAGCGTCCCTCACGCTGACACCTGGACGGTCGCATCTAGTGACGCTTCAGCTACTGACTAAGGGCGGCGAGTCAGCGCAGTATCGTCTGAAGCTCATTCCTGCTAAGGCTGATAGCCAGATAGAGGTACGCCACGACGATAAGGAGTACCTGAGCCTAGAGTATATGATGACGGGTCGCAACCTCTACTCCGTGTCAGTGTCGCCTACGGGTCGCTACACGCTACTGACGGAGCGGGAGACGACCGCTCTCAAGAGCAGCTACCGCACCTACATCTACCAAGGGAACAAGCTCCTCTCCACGCTGAGCGAGCAGTACCGCTTCGCCAGCTGGATGCCAAAAGAAGACAAGCTGTACCGCACCTCCACGACAGACGATGGACGGCAGTTGATCAGCTACGATCCTAAGACGCAGGAGGAGCGTGTCGTAGCGGAGCAGATCCCCACAGGCTCCTTCTTTATGATGCCTGATGGCAAGCGACTGCTCTACACCATTGAGGAGGAGGGACCGGCACGAGGCAAAATCACCGAGCAGGTATTGGGACGGTATGACCGTATGGCGGACTTTCGCAAGCGCACCTTCCTCGCTCTCTACGACCTTGAGAGCGGTCGCTACCAGCCACTTACCTTCGGCCATCGCTCTACCTATTTGCAGGACGTCAGTCCCGACGCCCGTGAGATCATCTTTAGCACTTCGGAGGATATCACCGAGATTCCCTTCTCCCAGAGCAACTTCTATACGATGCGCTTAGAGACGCTGGAGGTCAAGCCACTCTTCACTAAGGAGCGCTCCATCTCGTCTGTTTCTTACACCGCTCTGCCTCACATCCTGCTCATCGAGGGCGATGCGAATGCTTTCGGCGGGATCGGTCGCAACATCCCTGACGGGATGATCACCAATACGTACGATGGTCAGCTCTTCCTCTATGATCGCCAGAGCCAGCAGGCGACGCCCCTGACGAAGGATTTCGACCCCGCCATCAAGAGGGTCAAAGTCAGTACGGTTCAGCCCGTTGCTTACTTTACAGCGGAAAACAAAGACCGCATCTCTCTTTATCGTCTCGACCTCAGACGTAAGCAGATCGAGCAGGTAGCTACGACGGAAGACCTCGTGCGCTCCTTTGACATCAGCGATGATGCCAGTCAGCTCGCTTACTACGGGCAGAGTGCGATGAATGCGGATCGCTTTTACAGCTTAAAAGGAAAGCGTGAGACGCTCCTCTACGACCTTGCTAAGAGCAAGATGCAGGATCTAGAGCTGGGTAGCGTGAGCGACTGGGTACACACGATGCCAAATGGTGACAAGGTGGAGGGACGCTATTACCTGCCTCCTCACTTTGACGCTACGAAGCAGTACCCGATGATTGTCTATTATTATGGAGGCACCTCGCCGACGACTCGCTTTTTCGAAGGGTCCTATTCGCTTCCGATGTATGCAGCGCAGGGTTACGTCGTCCTCACGCTCAATCCGAGCGGTACCACTGGCTTCGGTCAGGAGTATGCAGCTCGACACGTCAATGCGTGGGGCAAGGTGACGGCCGATGAGATCGTGTCTGCTACGAAGCAGTTTTGCCAAGAGCACCCCTACGTCAATGCGAAGAAGATCGGCTGTATGGGGGCTAGTTACGGTGGCTTTATGACGCAGTACTTGCAGACGATCACCGACATCTTTGCGGCAGCGATCAGCCATGCGGGCATCAGTGCGCTCTCCTCCTACTGGGGCGAGGGCACCTGGGGCATCGGCTACAGTACGGTGGCTAGCTACAACAGCTATCCGTGGAATAATCCACAGCTCTACACGGAGCAGAGTCCGCTCTTTCACGCCGACAAGATCCACACGCCGTTGCTGCTGATCCATGGTACGGACGACACGAACGTCCCCATCGGCGAGAGCATCCAGATGTACAATGCTCTGAAGATCTTGGGCCGTGAGGTGGCCTTTGTCAAGGTGTATGGCGAAGATCATATCATCACCGCTCCTGAGAAGAAGATTGAGTGGACGAATACGCTCTTCGCATGGTTCCAGAAGTGGCTCAAGGACGACCCCACCTGGTGGGATGCGCGCTATCCAGAGGCACACCTCTAGTCGTTCGGTCAGCGTTTCAGTCGTTTCGGTCATCGCTATATGCGTTTCGGTAGGCAAAGGGTTGTGGAGCCATTTTGTGCTTCCTACCTTTGCCTCAGAGTTCGTTGATCTATTGCGATCGGATAGATCACACGACCAAGAAATAGAAACGTATTAAGTCTAACGCAAGACACAGAAGAAAGTATGAAACGCAACATCATCGCTATCGTAGCAACCGCCCTGATGGGTATGACTGCTGTCTCAGCTGTCGCACAGACCACATCTCTCAACTATGGAGTCAAGGCTGGAGTCAACTGCTCCAGCATGATCCTGAGTGATGACTTTAATATTCTCAAGACCGAGATGAAGCCCGGCGCTGACTTTGGCGGATTCATGAGGATCAATCTTCACCAGAACTTTGCCATCCAGCCTGAGCTAGAGTTTTACTACAGAGGTACGGGTGTCAAGGCAGAGGCAGCTGGGCTCTCAGTAGAGAATAAAATCAACCAGTGGGGTATGCAGATCCCCGTCTATGCTCTGGGTAAGGTTGAGCTAGGCAAAGGTCAGCTATACGGAGGTGTAGGTCCCTACGTGGGTGTAGGCTTCTCAGCCAAGACAGATGAAATAAAGTTTGCTATGTTTAAAAAGGATCCGATAGATCTGTATGAGCAGCACAACGACAAGTCAGCCCTCCAGAGATGGGACGTAGGTGTCGCTTGTCAGCTAGGCTATGAGTTTGCCAATGGTATCCAGATCAATGCTGGCTACAAGTATGGCTTCATCAATCAGGTAGACGATCTCAAGTCGACAGTCAACGATGTCGTCTCTCGCTTTGGCACCTCACTCAAGGATGACGCTTACAAGGCTAATGCTAGCGTCCTTGCCGTAGGCTTGGGGTATCGCTTCTAGTGTCAAGTAAGAAATAGGGACCCTATCTTCGTCGCCCTAAGAGGGGAGGGGGATGTAGGGTTCCGCTATTTCTTGCTACCTTAGCACGAGCATACTGATAGTGGCAGAACCGCTATGTAGAGTAGACAAGAGGTATATGACGAGACGCATCATAATGGGCCGCCTGAGACAGCGACAAGGCAAGGGCTTCATATTGCTCAGCAATGAGCGCAAGAGCGTGCTGCTAGCTACGCTGATCATCAGCTTCTTGCTGGCGTTTGTGATGCTGTCGTCATCGATTTATTATTACAGCTTGCTGGATACGGACCGAAAGGTTGACCTAGGAGCGATCCTATCGGTGAATTCGTTTGCCTCGCTACTGGTCAACATGGTCTTCTTCTACCTATTGCTCAGCATTCAGTCTTGGGCGATCAATAGGTACGAGATACGTCAGTATCAGCTCTGGCTGATCTTGTTGGGACTACTCGTGGGGGTGATCCTGATCTCGCCTTACCTGTCTCGACTGCAACGGTGGTGGTTTAGAGATCTCTTTAGCTATCATGCGTATGCTGCCATGCAGTATGTCAAGGACTTGGTGATCCTCGTGGTTACCTTCCTCTTTACGATGACCATCTATCTGATGAAGCAAAATCACCTGGCCGTGGTCGGTATGCAGGAACTGGACTTTGAGAATCTGCAAAACAGGTACACGGCACTCAAGAATCAGACGGACCCGCACTTTCTCTTTAACAGTCTCAACACGCTCAATGGGCTGATAGGCCGAGATGATGAGCGCGCTAGAGCCTATGTGCAGGAGCTGGCGACAGTCTTTCGGCACACGATGCGTGACAAGGTGGTGGTGCGTCTCTCGGAGGAGCTAGAGTTTGTCCACTCGTATCTCTACCTGATGTGTATCCGCTACTTCGACGGTCTGCGTGTGGAGTGGAATGTAGACAAGAAGTATCTAGACTACTATGTCATCCCATCGGGATTACAGATCCTGGTGGAGAATGCGATCAAGCACAATATAGTTAGTGCCAAGGTGCCACTTACTATCTACATCCGCACGGTAGATAATCAGATCGTGGTGGATAATAAGATCCAGCTACGAGAGGATAGACAGTCGGGAAGCACAGGCGTAGGTCTAGACAATCTGATGGAGCAGTATCGCTTGCTCTTTGGCAAGGATATAGATATTGTCTCTAACGATGGGCACTTCACGGTCTCACTGCCTTTGATCCGAAGCTTAGAAGAAGTCGAACCCAAAGCCAAATCACTGATATGAGAGTAATAATCGTAGAGGATGAGTACTTTACCGCTACTGGGTTGCAATCCCTACTCACAGAGATGGACCCTGCCATAGAGGTGCTGACCATCTTGCAGAGTGTATCTGAGTGTGTCGAGTGGTTTGGTAGTCATCCGGATCCTGATCTGGCTTTTATGGATATTCACCTGGCAGATGGACCGGTTTTCTCCCTCTTCGAGCGGATCGAGGTCACCTGTCCGATCATCTTCACGACAGCTTATGAGGAGTATGCGCTGAAGGCGTTTGAGGTCAACAGTATTGACTACCTCCTCAAGCCGATCAAGGAGACAGACCTCCAGAGAGCTCTAGAGAAGGTGAAGCGCTTTAGTCATACGGAGCAGAGGGTAGACAACCAAGCTCTGATGGCTAAGATGATGCAGGCGCTCCGTGAGTCGCAGATGAGCTACAAGAGCCACTTCCTGATCCCGTGGAGAGATAAGCTGATCCCCATATCGGTGGACAAGATCGCCTACATACGTGCGGATAGTAAGGCTTCGGTGGTAGTGACGACGGATAGGAAGGAGCACTTTGTCGACCTGTCATTAGAGAAGATGGCGCAGGAGCTCAATCCGAGGCTTTTCTTCCGAGCCAATAGGCAGTACATCGTGGCACACAGCGCGATACAGAGTATGTCGGTATGGTTCGGTGGCAAGCTGACGGTGACCCTTGACATAGAGACTCCGGAGAAGATCGTAGTAAGCAAAGCGAAAAACAAAGAGTTTAAGGAGTGGTATCAGGGAGCTTACGATCCCGACACCAAGTGATGTCGTAACGAGTAGACATTAGCAAATCATGAGATATAGATTTAATGGGAGGAGTTTCCTTCTCCTAGGCACGGCTCTTGTCCTTACGCTGGGGGGCAGTGCCGAGGCGCAGACCCAAGAGCAAGAGCAAGTGCCGATGTCGCTAGAGCAGTGTAGAGACCTCGCTCTAGAGCACAACAAACAGATACAGATGGCTCAGGCAGATGCTACAGCTGCCGACTACTTAGTTCAGTCAGCCAAGACGAAGTATTTACCTCGTGTTGACTTCGCTGGAGCGTGGATCAATCCCGGAGATAGACCCATTCGCCCATTTGCGATCGACTTTAACATACCAGGCGTGACACCGCCAGGATTATCCATCCCGCTAGACTTCATCAGTGTCGCTCCTCGAGAGATCTATACGGGTGGCTTCACCTTACGTCAGCCGATCTTTATGGGCGGTAAGATTTTCGAGGCAAATAAGATGGCGCGCTACACCTCCGACCTAGCACATGAGAAGGTCAAGATGAAGGAAGCAGACGTCCTAGCCACTGTAGATGAGGCATACTGGCGTGTCATCTCGGTACAGGAGAAGGTGCGACTAGCTCAGACCTACAAATCGCTCCTAGATCACCTCGTGCGGGACTTGGAGAATGTCTACGCTGAGGGTATGACGACCAGAAACGAAGTGCTGAAGGTGCAGGTCAAGCAAAACGAAGCCGAGCTCACACTCGTGAAGGCGCAGAACGGTCTTCAGCTCTCCAAGATGCTGCTGGGGCAGATCATCGGCCTAGAGGCTGAGCAGATCGATCTGGACAGTGCGATCATTAGCGAGGAGCAGCTGAGCAGTCGTCTCTTGGCGCTGGAGAGCTGCAATGCTGAGCGCGCTGAGATTGTCATGTTACGTAGCAAGCTTGCCCTCACGGAGTCAGCGAGGCGGATGGTCAAGTCGCAGTTCCTCCCCAACGTCTTCCTTACTGCTGGATACAATTGGGTCGAGCCTAACATCTATAAGGGTAGCCAGAGCAATCTGGGCGGAGACTGGATGGTAGGCATCGGTGTGCAGATCCCCCTCCTCACGTGGGGAGATAGGATACACCAGGTACATATAGCGGATCAAGAGGTAGCCAAGGCGGAGCTGGAGCTACAAGATGCCCAGGAGATGATCGCCTTACAGGTACAGCAAAATAGATTTAAGCATGCCGAGGCGCTCAAGAAGATGGAGCTGACGAAGCTCTCCAAGGAGCAGGCGGAGGAGAGCCTGCGCATTACCAAAAACAATCTCCTAGAGGGTATGAATAGCGTCCGAGACATCCTCGAGGCGCAGACCATGTGGGAGAAAGCAGCCTCCGAAGATATAGACGCTCGCGTAGAGGCTGCCGTGACACTCTCCCAGCTGGAGAAGACCACTGGTGCTCTCTATCAGTATGCGACCGAGCATACACAGGCCCGTCAGGAGGAGTAGATAGAGAATCAGAACTAGATAGAAGATCACATCACAATATGCATACTAAAGAACTTAAGAGCTACTTGCTCCCAACAATATTACTCCTGCTAACCTTAGGCACCACGACCGCCTGCAACAAGCAAGGAGATCAGGATCAGGAGTCCGAGGCGGACAAAGTGATCCCCGTAACCATCGCACAGGCTAAAGAAATGACCTTTACGCCTAGTATTCGCTTCTCTGGCACTGCCGAAGCCTCCAAGAGTGCCAGTCTAGGCACCGCACTGCCTGGCAAGGTAGAGCGCATACGCTACAGCAAGGGGAGCTTTGTCCCCAAGGGGGCAGTCATCGTAGAGATGTCTGACGAGATGCTTCTGCAGGCACGGGTTGAGAACGAAGCGATCAAGCGCGACTTCGACCGTGTCACACGTCTGAGAGAGAAGGAGAGCATCAGCCAGATGGACTACGACCATGTCAAGGCTAAGTACGACGC
>NZ_CAMYEZ010000047.1 GCF_947254915.1 uncultured Porphyromonas sp.
GCACAGATCGTGCGTCCCTACAAAGGGTTAGTCGTCTTGCTGTACTACAACGGACGCACAGATCGTGCGTCCCTACAAAGGGTTAGTCGTCTTGCTGTACTACAACGGACGCACAGATCGTGCGTCCCTACAAAGGGTTAGTCGTCTTGCTGTACTACAACGGACACCCCTCCCGCCAGACACTATATTAATAATGTATCCGATCCAAGTGCCTCTAGTCGGAATAGTTTTAATATCTTTGTAGCGTATAAACGAGTATACAACCTTAGATATGGATGATTCGTCCGCCCATAGTACCCTTGAGGAGCCTCCAGCGAGTCAGCTGCTGGTAGCGGGTCCCTGCAGTGCAGAGAGTCGCGAGCAACTGCTTGAGATCGCTCAAGGACTAAAGGCGCAAGGTGTCACGCACTTCCGGGCTGCCTTGTGGAAGCCACGTACCCGTCCGGGATCCTTCGAGGGTGTCGGAGTGGAGGGGCTTGCTTGGCTCCAAGAGGTGCAGGCCTCTACGGGACTCAAGGTGGGTACCGAGGTGTGTCTGCCCGAGCAGGTCGAGGCGGTACGCACTGCGGGCGTTGACTTCGTATGGATCGGTGCTCGTACGGTGAGCAATCCCTTTATGGTAGAGGCGATTGCCGAGCAACTAGAGGGAGCCACGCAGACCGTTTTGGTCAAGAACCCTATCAGTCCCGACGCCCCTCTATGGATGGGCGCCATAGAGCGTATCAAGAGCCGAGGAGTTGCCGAGGTGATGGCGATCCTGAGAGGCTGTACGCCTGTCTACACCAAGCAACTACGCAATAGTCCTCACTGGGAGATGATAGCCCAGCTGCGTGCGCTCTATCATAAGCGTTATGGCGTGGGGGGACACCTGCCCATATTACTTGATCCAAGTCACATAGCGGGGCGAGCTGATCTCCTAGAGGCGGTCTGCCGTACGGGGATGCTCTATCCGATCGATGGCTTTATGATTGAGTGCCACTGCGACCCCGAGCACGCTTGGACAGATGCGCGTCAGCAGATCACGCCCGAGCAATTGCACCAGTTGCTCAAGTCGCTGCAACATCCTAGCAGTGACCACGATGCGATGCTCCGCCCGATGCGCTATCAGCTACGGGACCTGGATGCGGCACTCGTGGAGCTACTGGCGGAGCGCTGCAAGCTCACGCAAACTATCGGACGCTATAAGACGGCGAACCATCTAGGCCTTTATCAAGCTGAGCAACGCGCAGCGGTAGAGGCTCACTATATAGAGCTGGCTACTCAGTATGGACTAGATCCGCACTGGGCGGCGCAGCTATACAACCTGATCCACGACTACTCCCTGCGAGGACAAGAAGCTGTGGACCCTGAAGATGACAATAACTTTTAGAAGCTAGACTACTATAATAAGCAATGAAAAACAAAGCGATCATCAGCATAGGCAGTAATGAGCATCGCACGGCCAACGTAAAGGAGGTTATGGAGATACTCACGAAGCACTTCCCCACGATACGCTTTTCGACGCCCCAGCTCACGGAGCCTATGGATATGCCCGAGGATGCTAAGGCTTTTCTCAATCTGATCGCGCTCTTTGAGACCGACTTAGATAGAGAGACTCTAGAGGCTAAGCTAAAGAAGCTCGAGACTAAGCTCGGACGTGACCACGATGACGATGAGGAGGGTATCATACCGATGGATCTAGACATCATCGAGTGGAACGATGAGGTCTACAAGCCACAGGATATGGTCCGCCCCTATGTCGTCGCCGGACTAGACGAGCTAGACGAGCTGTAGCCTTTGGCAACAAGGCTCTATTAAAGGACTAGTGCTACTAGTGCCACTAGTTTCACTAGAAGCACTAGTCCTCTCTAACTTCTAATCTCTAACTTCTAATCTCTAACCCATGCCTACCCATCACAGAGATGATCAGGAGCTCATGCGCTACCTCCTCCGGACAGCAGATCAGTTGGGGGTGGCGAGCTATGTGGCACCTTATCGGGAGCTACTCGAGCGACTCATCCGTGAGGGGCAGTATGGAGCTAATGCAGGAGAGGACGATCGGGAGACCTTTATGGAGCAAGCTGAGATGGCTCAGCTACTCTGCGATGAGATAGGGCTGGGAGTAGTCTCGATATCGGCGGTCCTACTGGAGCCTCCGTACATCCGCGGAGCTATCACAGCTCAAGAGGTTGAGGCGCTTTGTCCGCCTGGTACGCTCCCTCTCATAGAGCGTCTGGCGCAGACGCATGAATTGTACCATCGTTACGACCTTCGTCAGGCTGATCAGGGAGAGGAGTTTCTCCTGACCATCACCGAGGATATACGTGTCGTCTTGATACTCCTTGTGGAGTGTCTCAATAAGTTGGTCTACGCCAAGGAGCGCATGGACGAGAGTCGTAGGGTACTGCTAGCTCAGGTGGCGCAGGTACTCTTCGTACCGACAGCTCACCGTCTAGGGCTTTACAAGATCAAGAGCCAGATGGAGGACTTGATCTTTAAGTACACAGACCCTAAGCATTACTACGAGATCAAAGAGCTGATGGGGCAGACCATCGTGGCAAGACAAGCTTATATGGATGCTTTTGTTGCTCCTATCCAGAAGCGTCTCGAAGAACTTCCCCTTCGCTGGCCCTACACGATCAAGTCTAGGAGCAAAACTTTTACCTCCATCATGAACAAGATGCGCAACAAAGGGGTCGCTTTCGATGAGATCCACGACCTCTCCGCCATGCGCATCATCATCGACGCGCCACCCGAGGAGGAGTACGAGGCGTGCTGGCTCGTCTACTCGATCGTGACGGACCTCTACACGCCCAATACGAAGCGTCTCCGCGACTGGATCTCGCAGCCTAAGGCAAACGGCTATGAGTCTCTACAGATTACGGTGCAGGGACCTGAGGGCAAGAGCGTCGAGATACAGATCCGCACCACGCGTATGGACCGTATCGCCGAGAGTGGCATGGCTGCGCACTGGCGCTACAAGGGCGTCTCGGGAGAAGCTAGTCTAGACTCGCAACTCACCAGTATGCGTCAGGTGATCGAGGACTTGGCGGGTGATAAGGAGAAGGCGAATGCGCAGCTCTCTCTCCGAGTTGAGTCGAGAGATATCTTCGTCTTTACTCCGACGGGGCAGATGATTCGCCTGCCGAAGGGTGCTACGGTCCTGGACTTCGCCTTTGCCATACACTCCAATGTGGGGCTGATGGCGCAGAGTGCGCAGGTCAATGGCAAGCGCGCTAAGCTGAGAGATAAGCTGAAGAATGGCGATGTGGTCAACATTACCACGGCAAAGAACCAGCGCCCCTCCATAGACTGGCTCCAGTCGGTTACGACTCGCAAGGCGAAGAATAAGATCCGCCAAGCGATACGAGACCAGCAAGAGAGCGGACTGCAAGCGGGCAAGGAGCTCCTCGAGAGACGCTTTAAAAATAGACACCTTGTCTACCAAGAGTCTATCTTCACCTCCCTCTTACGCAAGATGGGGTACAAGGGGAATATGGACTTCTTCATAGACCTCTCTGAGGAGCGGGTCAATGTGCCTAACTTCCTCGATCAGTACGCTGCACTTAGTGCTGAGGCGGAGGCTCGCGCTGCCGAGAGTAGGCGTGTAGCTTCCACACCGACAGCGATTAAATCGCCAGAAGCTTCCGACGGACGAGAGATTGTGGTCTCCACGGCAGACTTCAAGGGGCTGGAGTACACGCTGGCCAATTGTTGCAACCCTAAGATGGGCGATGAGATCTTTGCCTATCCCTCTAAGTCGGGGCTGAAGATACATACTCGTAGTTGCCCGAATGCCATTGACATCTTAGGCCGTCACGGAGACCGTGTCTTGCCAGCTCGCTGGCGGGGCATGGAGAGCTCTGCGGTGGTTGCGACGCTCTACGTGACGGCGCTTCACGATGCGGTCACAATAGGACGCGTCATCTCTACGCTCCATCAAGCGGACGAGTGTAGCTTGATCAATGAAGAACAACAGCTTGACGGGGGGCTTTGGCACGGTACTTTTACCTTTAGAGAGGGGGAGCGCCAAACGCTCTTTGCCTTGCAGGCACAGCTACAGAGCATCAAAGGGGTACAACAGGTGCGCCTCCAGCAGTAGCGCACTAGACGCTTTTAACATCGCAAGCATATAAGCAGAGGCTGTTGCGAAAGTCAACAGTCTCACAATCTTGCAAGCAAGATTGTCTAGACTTTGTAGAAAGGATGAAGCGCAAGGCGCTGAGGGTGAGGCCTGAAGGGAGCATACCTCCGTATGTGACCGAAGCCGAATCCCGAAAGCAACACAGCGATTCGCCTTTATGCAACAGTCTCAAGCAGAGAGGGTCGCCACGTAGATGATACGTAGCGACCCTCTCTTAGATATTGTTGAGACTTATGAGGTAGTCTCAGGAGAGCCTAGATGAATGACTGTGGTGCTAGCGCAAGCTACGCCACTAGGTCAGAGCTCTCTAATATATTACTCAGCAGCCTCAGCTGTCTCCTCAGCCTGAGCCTCGGGAGCCTCTGTCTGCGCCTCGGCAGCAGCCTCAGGAGCTGGAGCAGGAGCTGGAGCTGGCGTCTCAGACTCGATGACGGCGTGATTCTCCGAGATGACGGTGAAGGTGATAGGCACGATCACCTCACGGTGTAGACGTACCTGAGCCTCGTAGTCGCCAACCTCCTTGACAGCTTTCTTGATCTGGATGATCTTGCGATCGATCTCGAAGCCCTTCTCAGCGAGTGCCTCAGCGAGCTGTATGTTGGTCACAGAGCCAAAGATGACACCATACTTAGATGTCTTAGCCTTGATCTCTAGGTGCATGCCATCGATCTTCTGACCGAGAGCCTGTGCCTCCTGCTTGATAGCCTCGAGCTTGTGAGCTCTCTGGCGCAGCTCCTCAGCGAGCATCTTCTTAGCGCTCTCGCTAGCGATGACAGCCTTCTTCTGAGGGATTAGGTAGTTGCGTCCGTAGCCATCCTTGACAGTTACGATATCATCCTTAAAGCCTAGGTTGATAATGTCTTCTTTCAGTATTACTTCCATTGTCTTATCGGTCTCTAGGTGATGATTACTTCATAAGATCCGTTACGAAGGGTAGCAGAGCTAGGTGACGAGCACGCTTGACAGCCTGAGCTACACGACGCTGGAACTTGAGGCTATTGCCTGTGATGCGACGAGGGAGGATCTTACCCTGATCATTGAGGAACTTCTTGAGGAACTCGGGGTCCTTGTAGTCCACAAACTTGATGCCAGCCTTCTTAAAGCGGCAGTACTTCTTCTGCTGTACCTCTCCGGGGAGTGGTCTGCTATAGCGACCTCTTCTTGTTCTTGCCATGGTTTACTTCTCTGCTACAGGGTTACTTTTCAGTGCGCGACGCTTCTCAGCATACGCATGATGGAACTTGTCCTGAGCGATTGTGATGTAGCGCAGGACCGTCTCGTCACGTCTCATAAGTGTCTCAAAGGGCTTGATCACTGAAGGCTCAGCGTCAAACTCTATGAAGTGATAGAATCCGGTAGACTTCTTCTCGATGGGATAGGCGAGCTTCTTGAGCCCCCAGTGCTCATCGTTCACAATCGTAGCACCTGCAGAGGTGAGATGTGATGTGAACTTATCTACCGCTTCCTTCATCTGAGCATCAGACAAAACGGGAGTTAAAATGAAAACGGTTTCGTAGTGGTTCATATATAGTTAGTAAAAATGCTATTGCCTGCAAAGGTACACATATTTATTGGATAAACAAGCGCACCGCATCTCGCAGTCCTTTGTGGGGAGACTGGTGGAGGGGCAATAGAGGGTCAGTCTACCTCGACGACTAGGTGCCCGTCGTCGGAGAGGTAGAGGAGGTAGGCGCGGACGGTCGTGAAGCCACTGGCTAGGAGCGCCTTGCGGTAGTTGCGTAGCTGGCGCTTGTGACGAGCGGTCTGATGCTGTGCCTCATCGCCACTCTTGTAGTCTATGATGACGGCTTGCTGCGCCCCCTCATCATACATGATGCGGTCGGGACGCTCTATGCGGGCTGTGCGTGTCTCGCTGCTGGTGTCTTGTGTGAAGCGAACGACGCTCCGCTCGTTGACCACCTGCCACTTGCTACTCGGCTGGTAGTACTCGGCTATCGCAGGGTCTGCGAGTGCGCCCTCGAGCTGCTTGGTGAGGGGGGCTAGCTGCTCCTTGGGGAGGAGCCCCTGGTGGCACTTGGCTTGGAGTATATCTTGTAGTTCGTCGTGCTCTAGGTAGTCGATCTCACTTAGCAAGGCATGGAGGAATAGTCCTCTGCGTACGGCATCTTGCTCCTGATAGGAGACGCTCTGGGAGCGACGCACGTGTAGCTGGGCTAGGTCGCTGGTCTGCTCTCTGCCAGAGATCCTGCGGGGCGCTGAGGCGGTGCTGGACTCTGTCGTAGGCTGAGTTTGCGGAGCTGTGGAGGGGTCTGTCTGAGTGTAAAAGGTGCACTGCAGGACTTCTCCAACTTTTTCCAAAGAAGTCGTGGCTTTGGAGCAGTGGAGGGGGATTTCTTTGGATCCGCAAAGGGCTGTACTGGAGGAGGTGTTATAGATCTTTTCGACTAGCTCGGAGATGACACTCTCGAAGTTGACACTCTTACCCGACTTCTCCTTCTTCTCACTGAGGATCAGGTGCATCTCGCTCTTGGCTCGTGTCATCGCTACGTAGAGTGTATTGATACGATCTAGGAGGGCTGCGCCCTCTTCGGCTGCGATCTTGTGGCGGAAGGAGGTGCTCAGCGTTTCTTTGGTAGAGGAGATGGGGAGTAGGGGAGGTATCTCAACATCCGTACCTAGTAGCTTGTGAAGCTCGTCCATCACCTCCTTGTCATCGCACCAGATGATGTCGTTGTGGTCTAGGAGCCTCCACTGGTACTCCAGGAGGCAGACGACGGGGAAGCCTAGCCCCTTGGCGGAGTGTATGGTGAGGAGCTGCAGTGCATCTTGCGTCTCTAGGCATAGTCTGGGGGTGTGGGTCTCTAGCCACTCGAGGAAGCCTTGCAGGTCCACGTAGTTGTCCTGGCTATAGTCCTGTACGGTGTCTAGGAGTGCATCTATGTAGGGCTGGTCGGCGGAGGTGATGAGGGGGCTCACGGCCTTGACGATCAGTAGTGTGAGTTCGTAGAGCGAGGCGCCCTGCCCCTCGCTGTAGCAACGTGTGAGATCTAGGGCGGGTAGGTCATGGATGCTACGCGCTAGCACGGCATAGTGCGCTGTGGCTAGTCGGTGCTCGAAGCTCTTGCTGTAGAGCTCCTCAGCGGCTCCTGCATTGACTAGTACGCTGTGCATGATCTCTACGATGAGTCGGTAGAGCGGGTTAGCATCCAGCGAGAGCATCTCACGAGATACGAAGGCGAGAGGCTCCTGACCAGATGGAACGCCTTGGTTGTACTGAATGATGGACTGAGCGATGCGCTGGAGTGTATCGTTCTTTGGCGTCAGGATGGCGATGTCGGAGAGCTTGTAGCCACGCTCTCGGAGGGAGGGGATGACGTGCTCGAGGAGGTAGTCGATCTTTGCTTGGAGCTGATCCTGTGGGCTAGCCTCCTGCCACTGATGGATGAAGACTCCGCCTACCTTGTTTATGTGCTGCTTGGGAACTTTTTGATAGACCTCTGAGGCGACGTAGATGTCCTTGATAAGATCGTAGCTTTCGGAAGACTTATCCAGCTTGAGCTGGGAGGCATCGGGTAGGAGAGAGAAGAAGCGGTTGTTGAAAGAGACAATCGCTGGAGCGCTACGCCAGTTGAACTCTAGGTTGTGTGTCTCCTCATACTCGGGGAAGTCATCGCTCAGGCTCTCCTGCAGGAGCATCGGGTCGCTATTGCGAAAGCGATAGATGCTCTGCTTGACATCTCCGACGATGAAGCTAGAGCCATCAGCGGCTAGAGCCTCATTGAGGAGCGGCTTGAAGTTTTCGTACTGAAAGCGACTGGTGTCCTGAAACTCATCGATCATGTGATGCTTGAGCTTGGTACCGATCCGCTCATAGATAAAAGCTGTGCTATGCTCCCTACCCACGAGGGTGCGAATGAGTTGCTTGGCGTTGTCTAGGAGCGTGATGTTTAGCTCCTCCGAGACCTTGCTGACATTGCTTTGTATCTCTCCGAGGAGCTGGAGGTCGTACCCCTTTCTGATGGCGGTCTGCAGGGTAAAGAGCTTTGTGTGGAGGGGCAGTATCTTGTAGAAGGCATCAAGCAGGGGGGAGTCCTCGAAGCCCTTTGTGTAGCGCTCATCAAGGGTCTCCTCAACGTTGAAGTGCCTCAGATACTTATCCCACGTGGTGGCGGTTATATAGGACTTTGTGTCACCGATGGTCGGCTGATCCTTCGTCGTGTCAGTCAGTCTAGCGAGTGGGGATTGCTGTCCGCCAGGGAACTTAGTGCCTGGGATGACTTGAGTTCGGAATGCGTCTACCTGCTTGCGGATCTCCTCCCGCACGATATCGATCTGCGCCTTGACCGCTTTCAAAAAGAGGGGATAGGTCTTAGGGTTGAGCAACTGTTTATTCTTGAAGGCTAGCTCCTGTATCTGCTCATTGTAGAGCTGCTTGGCGAAGAGGGTCAGGCCGTTTTTGAGAGCGTAGATTGACTTGTCAGCTTGGTCGGTCAGAAAGCGCTTGATCGCCTCTTGGGCTTCTAGGGATGGCTCGTCAAAGAGTCGCTCCACGGCTAGTCCTAGTATCTGATCGGTGGAGAGCTCGATGCGTGTCGTGGGGCGCTGCTTGAGCTCGATGGCTAGTGCATGGATGATGTCTTGGAAGAAGGAGTCGATCGTCTTGACTCGTAGTCCGTCATAGTCGAAGAGTATGGACTGGAGCGCCGTGCGTGCTTTGATGGATAGCTGATCGTCACTGTATTGCGTATTAAAGCTGTCGTAGAAAGGCGACTCTTGAGGCGCTACCGCCAATGTGGAGAGCTCCTTGAAGAATCGCTCCTTGAGCTCTCGGGTAGCTAGGTTGGTAAAGGTGACTGCCTGGACCTCCTGGTAACTACTCTCAGGATACTGCAGGACATGGCTCAGGAAAGCTTCCGTCATGGTGTGGGTCTTGCCCGCTCCTGCCGAAGCTTTGTAGATATGAAGCCGCTTGTTGCTCGTACTCATAGCACTATTGCGGAGACTCAGGCTGCTCCTTTCGCTGTATGTTGTCGCTGAGACCCTGGTAAAGCTTGCGGTACTCAGACTCTAGGTAGAGATGCACGCCTAGGGTAATCAGCGAGAGGACGACACCTGTCACGACTAGGTACCAAAGTTCCCATCGGAAGGCCAAAGTGAGGACGAGGAGCACCCAGCGGTTGTAGTTGCCGAGCAGACCTAGCGTGACGTCGACACCACGCTTGTACTGAGGCATCTGCTGGACAAACTGCGCTGGCACGCCTTCCTGATGCGCATGCCGATAGAGTAGCGACTGTAGCCGGTAGTGCCACGGGAGAAGAACTTCCCAGAGTGTGAGTAAGCGATAGAGCGCCCGTCTAGACCATTTGCCCTCGGGCTCCTTAGGACTGGTCGCCTGATAGCCTCGTCGGTATCGGTAGGCAAAGAGTGGAGCGTAGTGATGAGCCTCTAGCTGTGCAGACATACTGCGCTGGGAGTACCTGACGAAGTACTCGATGAGTAGCTGATAGAGGTAGAGGAGTATGACGATAAGCGCTGGGGCAACGTACCACCAGCCCGAGATGCCCGTAGCGCCTGCCTCCTCTGGCGGGTAGGTGCTGATGCGTATCGGCAAGGAGACGAGGAGCGCCAGCTGTATGACGATCGGCGTGGCTGTGTACCAGACGACAACCTGCTTGCTAGGCGCTGGAACCGTCTGTCTCAAGACGCGCTGTCGCTCTACTGAGTAGGCAGTTTCGTTGAGTATCAGAGCCAGCAGTATGACTACCGTACCAACGATACTGCTCCACAGAGAGATCGGGTCAAGCAGTGTGAAGGCTGCGACCAGCCCCATGAGCATCGCCAGCATAGACATGTAGTGAGCCTCGGCAAAGTCTGTACGCACCAGCACTTCGCGGGCTATGCGATCAGTCATGGGTCTTATCCCTTTGCGAGCTATGAGTCCATTGATGCGCTCCATATCCTTTGTCGCTCTTTGCATTTACTCGTTATCTCCTCGTTTGTTCTTGTAGAGCTTAGGTAGCACATTGCTACGCGCCTCATCGTCTGCCATGCGATGGCGGTAAAGGTCTATAGCCATGTAGATAGACTCCATAAGCGCCTGCTCATTGGCGATGCCCTGCATCACGATATCGTAGCCCGTGCCGTGGTCAGGCGAGGTACGTATGATAGGTAGTCCGGCCGTCACGTTGACCCCGTCGTGTAGGTGTAGTAGCTTGAAGGGGGCTAAGCCCTGATCGTGGTACATAGCCAAGACCGCATCGTACTGCTGATAAGCTCCCGAGCCCCAGAAGCCATCGGCCGAGAAAGGTCCAAAAGCATAGATCCCCATCTCCCGCTGCGCAATGGCGATAGACGGAGCGATGACCTCTAGCTCCTCGGAGCCGATCAGTCCGTTGTCTCCAGCGTGTGGGTTGAGTCCGAGGACCGCTATGCGAGGCGAAGAGATCAAGAAGTCACGTCGTAGCGCTTCGTCTAGGATCTCCAAAGTCTTGAGTACTCGTCTCTGAGTGATGACCTTGGGCACTTGGCTAATGGGGTCGTGCGTCGATACCAAAGCGACTCGCAGACCCGAAGGCGCAGCGAGGATCATCAGGGGTTCCTTGCCCTGTCCGCAAGCCACGCCTAGGTAGGCGGTGTGCCCTTTGTAGGGGAAGCGGTCTTGTGGCATAGCCGACTTATTGATCGGGCAGGTGACCAAGACATCTATCGCACCACGGTTAATGTCGCTCGTGGCTCTTTCTAAGGCAGCCAAGGCTGCGATGCCCGCAGGCTCAGTCACCTTGCCAGGCGTCACGTCAATCTCGTCACCCACCACGTCGATCACGTTGACCACGTCGGGCTCCGCCTCCTCCGCGTCAGTGATCAGATGCCACGACGCGCGCTCCATCTGTAGTGCCTTACTGTAGTACGCAGCGATACGTGGAGATCCATATATAATAGGTGTAAAGAGGTCGGTCACGCCATTGCGGTTGAAGAGCTTGAGCAGTAGCTCGTAGCTCGTTCCATTGATGTCGCCGTGGGTTATCCCGACCACAATTCTTCTGTCAGTCATAAATCGTTCAATAGGTTGTGTAAGCCGTCCAGCGTGCCTGTGCTACTTGCTCAGCGTCCCACAGCTCGACGGTGTCAGCTCTTACGGAGAAGAGCGCCGCCTCGACCTGTTGCATCACATCTCGCTTAGCTTCATTGGGATGGTAGACAAAAGCCTCAGCAACGACCAGCTCGTTACCCTGAGGAGTGACGAAAGCGTGCTGTACGAATGGTCCGCCCATAGATCCTCCGCCACGTAGCTCCCAAAGTCCACGCAGCTCAGTGCGTAAGGGCTGCCCCTCAATGGAGACCTGTCTTGTCATCAAGATATGAGGCGCCGTGACCGCATGACTTCCCTCGACAGGTCCAGGCACATTGACCGCCAGGACCGAGTCGCGCAGAGCCACGAGGTAAGGTGCTGTCAGAGCTTCGCCATGGTAAGGCACTTTGTAGAGGAGCATGTCGGTGCGCCGACGCATCGCATTGTTGGAGAGCCAGAGACAATTCTTGCCCACCTTGTAGGAGACGATGTCTTCGGGAGCGTTGAGATGGTAGCCGAGATGCTTTACCGCTAGCTGGTCAGCCGAGTGGCTAAAGTTCTTCACCAAGTTGCTCGCTTGTACCGCCAGCTCGTGGCGTACGAATAGGTTGAGCACAGCACGTCCACGATCTGCCATTAGGTAGCAGACCGAGTCTGGCGAGGGGCTCTGTATCGTCACCACAATCTGTCCATGCGCCCACTGGTCGTAAGCAAACTTGACGCTGTTCTGCGTATACCGTCCCGCATCAATGTCTACGATCAGGATGTTGCGCACATAGCGGAGGAAGGAGTCAAAGTCCTTCGGATCCACCGTCGTCACGTCCATCTGCTCCTCGATCTGTGGCATTGCGGGTACATAGCTTCGTAGCATCGCCTTGACAGCCGTGCCGACAGAGTCCGCCAGGTAGTCACGATCCATGACGAGCATCACCTCGTTTGGCTTACCACTAGCCTGAGTGAAGGTGTTCCCGCCACCATCCGAGCAACCACACACAGCCAGCAGTGCCACGAGGAGCGACGCAATCTGATATAAAGGTCTCATAAGTCTATCGCTTTATAGCGGGTAAATCACTCAGCACCGCCTTTGCGCTTGCTGTAGCTCTCTTGTCGCTCCTTGACCTCCTGATACTTGTCCTCAATACTCTTATTGTCGGGGTATTGCTCCCGCATCGTCTCTAGGAGGGGTAGCACGATCGGGAAGTTGTAGTATCTCGTTTTCAAGATATAATCCACGAGGAGTAGCAGACGGTGTATGGTGCCTGGCGAAGCAATGCCACTAGCGGTAAAGCCCTTCTCGTTTGACCCTTTACAAAAGACCACTTCGTCCGTCACGCTAAGCTCTTCGTCGGTCAGCGCATTAAATGGGAACCAGTAGTTTGTCTTCTCCTCATCAAAAGCCTCAATAAAGCCGTACTTCTTCATATTCTCCCGCATTTTGATCGTACCCGCAGGGCGCACTATCTGCAGATCTTCCTCGGGAATAGTTGCTCTATCCTCGCTCGCCTCTATCTCGTCTAGGATCTCGCTGAGGGTAGGCTTGTCGGCAGAGTTGCGAGGGTATCGGTTGGAGCTCGCCTTCTGTTGCTTAGCGGCGTGTGACTTGACCTGATTCTTGTTAGGGAGAGAGATACGGTCGCCAGGCTTGTATATGTAGGTTTTGTCCTTGTCTATAGAGCCCTCTAGAGGTGAGAGCAGGCTCTCTATCGCCTCCTCATCGGATAGTTTCCTCTCGTCACGCTCCTCAGAGAGTTCCTCCTCTTCGAGTGAGTCTCTCAGCGTGCTAGCGGATCGCTCTCTCTTGTGATACACCGTAAAGGACTCAATCAGCTCCTCACGGATGAAATGCTGGTCACCACGACGACTCTCGAGGACTATGTAGTCGCCACAGACCGCCTGGAAGGTACCTCGGAAGGTCCTATCCTTTGATACTATAAGAACACTCTGACCTGGTGTCAGCCAACTTGCGAAATCATTCATCATAATCGATATGTTTATTAGTCTGTAATTTGTATGCCACGGGTAAGTCAGTCTAGCTCGTACTCTCTCGTACTAGACCGCCCATGTGAATACACAAAGATAGTAAATTCTTTGACTCCTTTGCAACGTTGAGCAGACCCCGTTGCCCAGTTTAGCTTTACGAAGCTTTGTGGCGCAGGCGTCGCAGGAGCGGGGCAAAGGCTTTGCCCAGTTGCTCGCGCCAAGCGACATACCCTGTGAGCGCAACAAAGACTACGGAGCTGAGTAAGAGACGCATCCACATCGCAGGCATTGAGCCATAGATCCACAAGACGAGCCCCACGGCGATGGCGCCCACAGCGAGATAGCCAGCCGTAGCCCCTAGTCGGTACGGTACGGGGTAGTACTTGCGCCCGAGGAAGTAGGAGATGAGCACCAGCAGGAGGTTGCTCACCACCGAGGCGTAGGCACATGCCATAAAGCCCCAGTGCGGTGCTCCCCACACGATGATCGCCACCGTGAGCAGACAGCCCAGCGTGGAGATGATGCCACCCCAATAGGTGCGGTCGGTCAGCTTGTACCAGAGCGATAGATTGTAGTAGATACCGAAGAGCACCTCCCCGAGCATCACATAGGGTACGACCCGTAGTCCGTCATAGTAGGCGGGACTGATCAGCACCTTGAGCAGGTCAAGGTAGCACATCACCGCTACATAGATAAAGATCGCCGAGAGCAGGTAGTAGTGCATCGCCTTCGCATAGGTGATGCGACGCTCGCGCTCCGCCGCCGCCTCCTCGTCTGCCGTGAGCTCGCCTTCCTTGCCTCGCTGGAAGATAAATGGCTCGTAAGCAAAGCGGAAGGCTTGCGTAAACATGACGATGACGACCGCTATCTTGTACCCAGCGCTGTAGATGCCGAGCTGCGTATTGGCAAAGGTTTGATCTGCAAAGAGCAAGGGAAAGATGATCTTGTCCGCCATCTTGTTGAAGTTGCCCGCTATGCCGAGCAAGAC
>NZ_CAMYEZ010000048.1 GCF_947254915.1 uncultured Porphyromonas sp.
GAACTAGGAAATAAAACTTCGGAAGAATGAAATGAAACTTCGGAAGAAAGATTTTGAAGTTCCGAAGAATCGTTCCGTTCCTCCGTGGAGAATGCCGAATCCCTAGGGAGCGATTTGATATTTTCCACGGGGAGTGATTGATCTCCTTGATAGAGTGGATAGGAAATTGGGCGTTAATAACCATATGTATAGTCTATTTGCACTGTGTCAACCATAGATCCACAAGCTAGCCCCCAATATTATTGTACCTTTGTGGCTAGCTATAATTACGACAAACTAGATGGGTATAGATATGATAGCACTCATGAGTACTCTGATGCGGATCGGGCAGTTGCTCTTGGCGCTGAGTCTCTTGGTCTTTATACACGAGCTGGGGCACTTCCTCTTTGCGCGGCTCTTTGGCGTGCGGGTGGACAAGTTTTATCTCTTCTTTGACCTCAAGGGTAAGGCGCTCTGGCGCTATCGCCCCAAGGGTAGCGAAACGGAGTACGGTATCGGCTGGCTCCCGCTCGGGGGCTACTGCAAGATCCACGGCATGATCGACGAAAGCCTTGACACGGATCAGATCAAGGAGCCGATGCGTGGCAACGAATTTCGCAGTAAGCCGGCATGGCAACGCTTTTTCATCCTGATCGGTGGGGTGCTCTTTAACTTCATCTTGGCGCTCCTGATCTATGCGGGCATATCGTACCACTGGGGCGATGTGGAGATGTCCTCACGGTCGGTCACGGCGGGGATGATCTTTAGTCCTGCGGCTCAGGAGGTAGGCTTTCACGATGGAGACATCATATGGTCCATCGACGGCAAGGAGCGGGACGTGCTGCGTGCCGACTTCATGCGTGCGGTGATCGAGGCAAAGGAGGTGACCGTGCAGCGCGATGGTCAGCTGGTCAATATAGCGATCCCTGACGATATGATGCAACGTATCTTGCGAGGCAACGAGGGGCTGATGACGATGCAGGTCCCCTTTGTCGCAGACAGTATTGTGCTAGGCAGTGCAGCTGCCGAGGCGGGGGTGCAGCGTGGCGACAAATTGCTTGCGCTGGACAGTATCCCGATGCCTCACTTGCCGAGTGGTCGTCGCTACTTCTACACCCATGCGGGCGAGTGGATTAGCTCTGAGTGGCTCCGTGGCAGTGATACGGTGCAGCTGGCGATACGTCCCGACACGATGGGCGTGATCGGGGTGATGCTCCGTCCGCTGCAAGACATTTACGAGGTGCAGCAGGTGCGCTACTCACTGCCAGAGAGCTTTGTGGTAGGGTGGCACAAGGGTATAGGCACGCTCTCGGGCTATGCGCAGGATATGAAGTATGTCTTCACACCTGAGGGAGCTTCCTCATTAGGGGGCTTGGTCTCGATGGGTAAGCTTTTCCCTGCGCAGTGGGACTGGTTCACCTTTTGGCAGATATGCGCTCTGCTGTCGATCATCTTTGCCTTTATGAATATCATCCCCATACCGGGACTGGACGGAGGGCACCTGCTTTTCGTCATCTGGGAGATGATCACCGGGCGCAAGGTAAAGGATGAAGTGCTGATACGAGCGCAGATGGTGGGGATGCTGCTCCTGATAGCTCTGGTGATCTATGCTAATGCCAATGACCTCTTTAAGCTCTTCTGACAAGATGCCTAGCGACATAACCTATCCCTCGGACTATCTAGACAAAGTAGGCTACTACGACCTGCTAGATCTGATCGCCTCGGAGTGTCACAGCTCTATGGGGCGGGAGATGGTCGGTGCGCTGACCGCCTCGACTCGTCCAGACGCTATCCGCCATCGCCTAGAGCGTGTGCGGGAGATGAGACATCTGCTGAACGTCACGATGGAGCTCCCCACACGACGTGTCGCTGACCTGCGGGCTACGCTCGGCACGCTACGTGCTGAGGGCAGTTACCTGACTGAGGAGGAGCTGGCGCAGGTGGCTCAGGCGATCGTGAGCTATGAGGCGTGGTCGAGGCTCTTGACGAAAGTGCAGGACAATGGGGCGGGAGAGGTCACACCGCTCTATCCCAGCCTGTCACGGCTTGTGGTGGGTAGTGAAGGCTTGCAGGAGATAGCGCAAACGATCTTGCGCAAGCTTGATCCACATGGACGACTGGTGGACAACGCTTCGCCACGGCTTGCTGAGCTACGCTTCGCCCTACAGCGTGAGGAGCGTGCCATTGCGAAGCTGATGCGAGGCCTGCTTACGGCAGCACAGGCAGCTGGCTATGTCGAGGAGGATGCGCAGGCAACGATGCGCTCGGGGCGCCCCGTCCTACCTGTGACTGCTATGCACAAGCGTCAGATACCAGGTATAGTCCACGACGAGAGTGCCACGGGCAAGACATTATATATAGAGCCTCTCGAGGTGGTCGAGGCAAACAACCGTATCCGTGAACTGGAGAGCGAGGAGCATCGTGAGGTGATTGAGATCTTGCGCCAGCTTACGGCACCTATTCGGGAGCGTCGTGAGACGTTGTCCCAGCTTTACCTCTCCATGGGGCGCATTGATGCGGTCTGTGCGATAGCTCGCTTTGCCGATGAGATGCACTGCTCCATACCCGAGGTGCGCAACAAGCCAACTATTCAGTGGTACCAGGCGGTCAACCCAATACTCCAGCACACGCTCAGTCAAGAGGGCAAGAGCGTTGTCGCGCAGGATATCTTGCTACGCTATCCCAACGAACGTATCCTTGTCATTTCGGGTCCTAATGCCGGCGGTAAGTCGGTTTGTCTCAAGACGGTCGGACTACTTCAATACATGCTGCAGAGTGGCATCCCGATTCCCGTGCACCCTGACTCGGTGGCGGGTGTCTTCAACCACCTAGCGATAGAGATAGGCGACAATCAGTCTATGGAGGACGATCTGAGTACTTACTCTTCGCACTTGAAGCACATGCGGGCTATGTCGGCCACTTGTGGAGCGAATAGTTTGCTCCTGATTGATGAGTTTGGAGCTGGTACGGAGCCTGAGCTGGGTGGAGCCATAGCGGAGGGGCTTTTGGCACTCTTTAATGAGCAGCGGGCATGGGGCGTCATCACGACGCACTACCGCAATCTCAAGGAGTATGCGACCACGCACAAGGGCATCGTCAACGGTGCTATGCTCTATGACCAGAAGGAGATGAAGCCACTTTACGAACTATCCATTGGTCAGCCGGGAAGCTCCTTTGCCCTAGAGATAGCACGTCAGCAAGGGTTGCCTCGCAAGGTGCTGGAGTACGCCACCGAGCTGGTCGGCGAGGAGGTGATCCAGAGCGAGCGCTACGTGCAGGACATCGTACGCGACAAGCAGTACTGGCAGCGCAAGCGCACCGAGATAGAGCATCGGGAGCAGAAGCTCGAGCGCCTCCTGGCAGACTACGAGGCGCGTCTGTCGAAGCTCAAGGAGCAGCGGCAGGACCTTCTGACGCAAGCACAGCAGGAGGCAACACAACTACTGGATCAGAGTCGTGCTCAGATCGAGCGCACGATCCGAGAGATCAAGGAGAGCCAAGCGGAGCGACAGCAGACCAAGGAGGCTCGCCAAGCTCTCAGCGCCTACAGCGAGCAACTGGCACAGGCTGAGACGTTGGAGCCGTCGGGTAGTGTGGAGCGTGAGTTGGAGCGGCTCAAGCGTCGCAAGGAGCGTAAGGAGCGTAAGCGCAAGCAGGGCGGCGCCCCAGAGCGTGATGCGCAAAGCCAGTCGCCAGTCAAGCTTTCTGTGCCGAAGCCTCCTAAGGAGGGTGACGAGGTGCGGGTCACCACGATGAATGTGGTGGGTCTCCTCTCTGAACTTTCGGCCAGTAGTGCCACGGTGGTGGTCAATGGTCGCATACGTATCACCTGCAAGCCTAATGAGATCGTACGACTTGGCAGTGAGCGCAAGGAGGAGCAGGCGCAGGCAGCTCCGCAACCAGCCCATACGACCAATGTGGTGGAGCATCTGCATGAGCGTCGGCTGGACTTCTCCGACCGACTAGACGTGCGGGGTATGCGAGCTGCTGAGGCAATCCAAGCGGTTCAATACTTCCTCGATGATGCGATCAGTTTAGGCTTCAATCGTGTGCAGATACTGCACGGCACGGGGACGGGAGCGCTACGGATCTCTATCCGTGAGCTACTCGACCACTATCCAGGGGTGAGCCACTATCATGATGAAGATGTGCGGTTTGGCGGTGCAGGCATTACGATCGTTCATCTGCAGGAGTAGGGGACAGCTCTATTTAGTTCTCTTGCTCCTCCTTCCGCTGACGGGGTGGGCGCAGAGCGATTCGCTCACGATGAGCGAACTTCCCCTCGAGTGGCTCGTCGAGAGCTTGCCAAGTGACGAACTCTCCGAGCTAGGGGAGGACGACTTGCTAGAGCTATCACCGCAAGAGGCGAAGGCAAAGGAGCTGCTTGACCTGAACCGTGCCACTCAGCAGGAGCTGCAGGAGCGCTTTCCCTTTCTCACCCGCCAGCAGCTTCATCAGCTTAGGCTTTATCGTGATGAGCGCGGTGGCGAGCTCCAGTCGATTTATGACCTCAAGTGGGTCACGGGCTGGGATCGTGAGACGATAGCTCGTGTGGCGCCCTATGTGACGGTGCGACCTTTCGCTGGGAAGCCTTATGAAAAGCCCAAGGCGCCACTCACTGGCGAAGCTTACCTTGCGATGAGCTACCATAAAGCTTCCGAAGCCGTCTCTGAAGCGTGGCATGACCCGCTCAAGCTTCGCTCGGCTATATCGCTCAGACAGAAGGGGCTTTGGCAGGTGGCGGCTCAGTATCAGAGATACCCGCAAGAACTGGCGAAAGATGGCACCTGGCGCTACTTCGCTATGTATGAACCTCGCTTGCCCTACCTTGATAAGGTGGTGCTTGGACACTTTAAAGTGGGGTGGGGCGCTGGTCTCCTCGCTGCTCGCTCCGTTTGGGCGAGTGCGAGTGCGCTACCTCAGTTCACGAGTCATAAGACGATGATCTCCCCTTCGCTCAGTGCGATGCGTGAGCGTACTTTGAGAGGCATTGCGAGTGAGGGGCGTTGGGGAGCGTGGCGTTACTCCGCTTTTTACTCTTACAGTCGGCTCGACGGCACGATCGATGAGCGACAAGGCCTGATAGAGGCTATCAGACCTAACATGCGCTACGACACCCCTGAGCGACGAGACCAGCGAGCGCTCATACCTATGCAGACGGTGGGTGCGCAGCTCGCTTACACCACACCACGAGCCTCCATTTCGCTACAGACGCTCTATGCTGACTGGATGGGGTATGACTTAGCCTTTATGCCTGGTTACAAAGCCATAGCGAGCGACAGGCCGCTCCAGTCGCATTGGCTCACCTCGCTTGCCTACCAGTGGCAGAGCCAGTCGCGACGCTTGGAACTGCAGGGCGAACTAGCCACTGAGCAGTTAGAGCATCTGGGCTTCATACAGCACCTGCGCTACCACACCCCTCGGCAGCGAGACCTCGGCGTGACACTATATTATATGTCTCCACGCTTCGCCTCCTATTATGGTCGGAGCGAGAGCCACTACGCCCGTCTGGGCAACGATATGGGGCTTCGCCTCTACGGCTCCATGCGCCTGTTGAAGCGCTCCACCCTGCGTGCTATGCTAGAGCTATACGAAAGCCTTGAGCCTCGCTATCATAAGCTAGAGCGCAGTCGTGGTCTCCTGACACGTCTCTACCTCACCACCCGCTACAACAATCAGATCGAGCAACTCTGGTACGGGCAGCTGGGACGCTCCAATGAAGAGGCGCTGCGCTGGCGACTCAGTAGTACGCTACGCTATAGCCTAGAGCTCCTCTCCCTACAGCTTGTCGGAACTATCCAGCAGCGTCAATTAGAGGAACAAGATGAGGCGCAGTGGGGGCGGTCGCTCACTGCCGTTGCCCGCTATCGTATGGGCGTGCGCTGTCCGCTCAGCATTGCGCTCTCGGGACATTACTACCACGCCGACCACGTGCGGGTTGCGAGCTACGCTTACCTGCCCACCTCTCGCTACGCTTTCGGGTTGTACAGCGCTACTGGCCGAGGTGTTGCCACTGCACTACTCCTGCAGTGGCAGCTAGCGCCGCGCTGGACACTCTCAGCCTCCGTGCGTTACGATTGTAGCCTAGACGAAGATGTCTCCCGCTGGCGCGCCGACAGCTACCTCGTCTACCGCTTCTGATATAGCCTCGGAAGACAATAGTCTGATACTTTGCGCCTACAAATACTGATTTGTAGGAATGCCGCATCATAGAGGATGAGTGCATCTATGTCTCAATGAAAGAAATCAAAAGGTGGAGGAATTTGAAAGACTCCTCCGTGGATATTATGGATTATCCAGTGAGGGTCGAGAAAATTCTTCCGAACTTTTATTTCATTCTTCCGAAGTTTCATTTCATTCTTCCGAAGTTTCATTTCATTCTTCCGAACTTTTATTTCGGCTCTCCGTGGAGAATTTTCGTTTGCTCCGTGGAGCTTTCCGATTTTCTCGGGAGCGATTGAATTTGAGGATGGACTGAACGGCTGATTTGCGAGATTAAAAAGTTTGTCTTACCTTTGTCTCCACGTGATGATAAGAGGCTCCGAAGAGGTCTCGGATCGTAGTGGATGGATTTGATAAGCTTGCAACCACTTAGAAAAATGCTAAAAACTTACCTCCCCATCTCTCTCGTAGAGACCGCTGGAGGACCTTTCTAAGCAAGCCTAGAGACATCAAAAGCACCCCACGAGCTGATCCGTCAGACTGGTGGGGTGCTCTCTTGTTATGACCAGAGGCTCTAGCACTGTCCAGTAGCCTCAACATAATCTCTTTTATCCAATTAGTATATCAATAGTATGAACTACTTCTTTACATCAGAATCGGTGTCTGAAGGACATCCAGATAAGGTGGCAGACCAAGTGTCAGATGCCATCGTGGATCAGCTCCTAGCGGGTGATCCTAACTCGCGTGTTGCTTGCGAAACGCTAGTCACTACGGGACAGGTAATCGTGTCGGGCGAGGTGCGTAGCAATGCTTATGTGGATCTAGATGCGACCGTGAGACGGGTCGTGGAGCGTATCGGGTATAATAAGCCTGAGTATGGCTTTGACGCCCGTAGCTGTGGCATATTGAGCGCCATCCATGACCAGAGCAACGATATTAATCGTGGCGTGGATCGTGATAACCCTGAAGAGCAGGGAGCTGGCGACCAGGGTATGATGTTTGGCTATGCAACGACCGAGACGGCCAACTATATGCCTCTGCCCCTTGACCTCTCTAATGCGCTCCTCTTTGAGCTTGCAGAGATACGCAAGAAGGAGCCTGAGCTGATGCCTTACCTACGACCAGATGCCAAGAGTCAGGTGACGGTAGAGTATGATGAGAATAACCACCCCGTGCGCATTGACACGATCGTCTTGAGCACGCAGCACGATGAGTTTATCAAGCCTGCCGATGACTCTTACGAGGCGCAGCACGCTGCCGATCTCAAAATGCAGGAGCAAATAACGGAGGATATACGATGCTACCTGCTCCCTCGTGTGGAGAAGTACTATCCGCAGTACGCTGATCTCTTTGCCGTGCAGGAGTATCGTCTACTGGTCAACCCAACGGGTAAGTTTGTCATCGGAGGTCCTCACGGGGACACGGGGCTCACAGGTCGTAAAATCATCGTGGATACTTACGGTGGGCGTGCTTCTCATGGTGGTGGAGCCTTCTCGGGCAAGGACTGCTCTAAGGTAGATCGCTCAGCAGCCTATGCGGCTCGTCATATTGCCAAAAACATGGTGGCTGCGGGCATTTGCTCCGAGATGCTGGTACAGCTCTCCTACGCTATTGGTGTCGCAGAACCTGTGAGCATATACGTCCACACTTCTGGTAAGACGATCAATATGAGCGACGGCGAGATAGCGCAACGAGTCTTGCGCATCTTTGACCTGAGACCGTACGCTATCGAGCAGCGCTTTGACCTACGCAAGCCAATCTATGAGGAGACCGCTGCTTATGGTCACTTCGGACGTGATGTGCGTCGGGTTAAGAAGAGCTTTGAGACATTCCACAGAGGCACTATCGAGATAGAGGTCGAGCTCTTCCCCTGGGAGAAGCTGGACTATGTGGAGCGCATACGCAAGGAGTTTGACCTCTAGTTACGAGTAGCTAGCTCTATGTCACCCCTCTCCGAAATGCTGCAAGAAGATGAGCAGCGCCAACTCCAGCGTTACATAAAGCAACACGGTATGAACCGTAGCCATGTGCGTGATGCTCTGCTAAGCTTAGTCGGAGAGCAGAATAGGATATTCACTGCCGAGGATTTGATAGCTCTCGCCAAGGTGCGGGAGTTATCAATCGGCACGACGACTATCTATAGTAGCATAGACCTCTTTGTTAAGGCTGGCATCCTACTCCCCCTCCCGATGGGCTTGTCGGGCTCTCTCGTGCGCACCTCCCTATGCCGAGGCAAGGCGTTGGCTCTCTGTCGCCACTGCGGTGCAGCAATGCTTTATCGCAATGGACCGACGATGAGTGAGCTGCAGACGGTTACGCCTCCTCGCTACAGTGATGTCACGCCTCTGTTGCTCTACTGGGGGGTCTGTCCTAAGTGTTATCGTCTCGGACGACGATAGCGCAACACGGCTGTACAGAGTCTCATCTCCCTTGAAGAAAATTGCTGAAAGTGTCTCTCACCTAGGGCAGGACTTAGGCTGGGCGTGCTAATAAGTTAATGGAGATATGACGAAGTTCCCGTAAATTCGGTGCGAAATTAAACGAAAAAGACCTATTTGATTCTAAGAGAGTATTCAAAAAGGAATCAACTCGGGCGTATCTCGCATTAGAGAGCGCTCCCCTATACACCTACTATCATATGAGACAACAGATTCATCTCATCTCTAGGTGGCGCTATATGATGCTACCGTACTTATTATTACTTACGCTGACGCTCTCGGCGCAACAACCTGATACGCTCGTGCTGACACTAGACGAGAGCATCTCTCTCGGACTGGAGCAGAGTCCGATGGTGCTGGGCAAGGACGTGGCTCTGGTCAATCAAATGTATGCCGAGCGGGAGGCACAAAGCGCTCTCTACCCGCAGCTGTCGCTCTCGGGCAACTACGGCTACACGCTCAAGAAGCAGCGCATCTACTTCGACGGTATGCCCGGTATGGGCTCTGTGCCTGGTATGGAAGATGGTATCGAGGTGGGGCGTACGCACAATATACAGCTGGGACTACAGGCTGGTATGCCACTCGTCAATGCAACGCTCTGGAAGGCACTGCAGATCAATCGCAAGCAGGTCGACTTAGCACTACAGCAAGCCTCGCAGTCTCGTCAGGAGTTGGTCGGACAGATCAAGAAAGCGTTCTATACGGTCCTCCTCGCACAGGAGTCTTGGGAGACGTTGCAACAGAGTATGCGCAATGCGGAGCTGAACCTCGAGCGGGTTACTCAGCGGTACGAAGCGGGGCTCGTGGCGGAGTACGACAAAATGCGTGCTGAGGTACAGTACGCTAATATCAAGCCCTCGGTACTGCAGGCGGAGCAGGGCGTTGGTCTAGCCTATATGCAGTTAGCGGTGCTACTAGGACTAGACCCACACACAGGTCTGAGACTGGTGGGACACCTTCAGGACTACCAAGCCGAGAGCCAGCAACTCATAGCGCAGGTACCGACGACTGACTCGCTTTGGCTCACGACCAATCCAACCTTGCGGGCGCTAGAGCTACAGCAACAGATAGCGGACGAGAGTATCAAGCTCTCCAAGCTGAGCTGGGTGCCTTCGATATCACTAGGGGCGAACTACAATTTCAACTTCTCGTCAAACGACTTTGACCTCTCTAAGAGTCGTCTCTGGGTTCCCTTTTCTGTCGTGAGCCTGCAGTTCCAATTTCCACTCTTCACAGGGCTTAAGAACTACTACACGACGCGACAAGCCAAGGGGCGTGCTTTGCTCCTGAAGCTCCAGCGACAAGATGCAGAGCGGTCACTCACGCTCGGTATGCAGCATCAGCGAGACCAGGCGCACAAGGCTCAGGAGCAGTACAATACGGCGACGCAGATACAGGCGACAGCCGAGCGGGGCTACACCATCGCACAGCGTATGTACGACACGGGGATGGGTACGCTTCTAGAGGTCAACGATGCTGAACTGGCGCTCCTACAGGCTCGTCTTAATCAGACACAGGCGCTCTACGACTACCTCATAGCGGGTGTGGAGATAGAGCAACTCATAGCCCCTGAGACACCGCTCTCCTCCGATTCACGCAGTGATTACGAGGAGCGTCTCAACTCGATCAAACGAATGACACGATACTTCTAGCGATACAAACCATTTCAAGACAAACAAACTATCCTATGTTTCTCTCTATACGTACAGTTGTTCCCATAGCACTGAGCTTAGTTCTTCTATCTCTTACCAGTTGTAGCTCTGCGAGCAAGGATGGCAAGACGACCTTTTCGCATACGATTGACTCAACAGACATCAAGCATGTAGAGGTGGCGACCGTCTCGGTGCAGACGCTCCCAGACCTACAAGAGTACACCAGCACGATCGAGGCTAAGGTGACTAATCAGATAGCACCGCAGATGGCCTCCCGCATCAAGCGTATCTATGTAGAGGTGGGACAGCAGGTCTCTCGTGGGCAGCTCCTCGCTGAGATGGATCACAGTCAGCTGGAGCAGGCGCGTCTACAGCTTGAGGAGCGCAAGAGCGCTCTAGCTCGTATAGACGAGCTCTACAAGATAGGCGGTATCTCGCAGTCGGAGTGGGAGGCTACACGGCGAGCCCTCACACTGGCTCAGACGAGTTACAATAATATAAAGGAGAACACGCAGCTCCGTAGCCCTATTTCGGGTGTGGTCACAGCGCGTAACTACGATGCGGGCGATATGATGTCTCCGCAGATGCCTCTGCTCGTGGTGGAGCAAGTCAACCCAGTGGTACTACGGGTCAATCCCTCGGAGCGTTACTACGGGCAGATGACCAAAGGGATGCCCGTGACGATTACTTCGGAGTCCCTGCCTGACGAGACTTTTGCTGGTAAGATTTCGCTGAAGTATCCGACGATCAATCCACAGACCCACACCTTTACCATAGAGATTGAAGCGACTAATCCTGAGCGCAAGCTGGTGCCTGGACAGTATGCTCGCGTCTTGATCAATCTAGGCGATAAGGAGTACACGGTGGTCCCGACAGAGAGCATCGTCAAGCAGATAGGCAGTGCTGAGCAGTGCGTCTACATCGTACGAGACGGCATCGCTCATCGGCAGGTAGTCCTCGTAGAGCGTACCATCGGCAAGTATACTGCCATCAGTGAGGGCGTATCCTCAGGCGATGTCGTAGTCACCACTGGAGCCAGCATCCTGTCCGATCAGATGCCTGTGCAGATTTCGCAGGCTCAGAAGTAATCTCTCCCAACACACAGATCCTCGCCTTTAGCTTATGAGTCTATATCAATCAGCCGTTCACCGTCCTGTCACCACGATTATGATCTTCGTCGGGGTGGTCGTCTTGGGACTCTTTGCCCTGACACGCCTGCCGATAGACCTCTTGCCCGATATGCAGCTCAATCGGATTATGATCGTCACCTCTTACTCTGGAGCCGCTCCTGAGGAGGTGGAAAACAACGTTACCAAGCCCATCCAAAACGTGCTCAACGGTATCAACGGAGTCAAGCACATTACCTCGCAAAGCAAAGAGAATGTCTCTGTCGTCACGCTGGAGCTCCGGGAGGGGCTGGACATAGAGAGTACAATCAATGAAACCCGAGATAAGATAAGTGCTATCACGGAGGCGCTCCCCGATGGGGCTGGCACGCCAAACATCATCAAGTTTGGTATGGATGACCTCCCTATCCTTATGCTCTCGGTCAAGTCTGACGCCAGTTCAAAGTCTCTTTACAAAATTCTAAGTGACCAGGTGGTGACACCGCTGGGGCGCATAGAAGGCGTGGGAGGAGTTAACTTACTAGGCGCAAGGCAGCGTCAGGTCAATGTCTATTGCGACCCGCACAAACTCGAGAGCTACGGTATATCGGTCGGTGATGTGAGCAACCTCATAACGGTGGCAAACCGCAACGTCTCGGCTGGATCGATGAACCTAGAGACAAGCAAAATCTCCCTCCGAGCTATCGGTGAGATTGTAGACCCGAAGCAGCTAGAGGAGCTACCCATAACGAGCTTTGGCGGTCAGACGATCTACTTGCGAGACGTGGCGAGCGTCGTAGATGGTGACCCTGAGCAGCAGACGCTCTCTTATGTGGACAACCAGCGGGGCGCTATGCTTATGCTGATGAAGCAGTCAGGAGCCAACACTGTTCAGGTGAATAAGAGGGTTCTCAAGGAGCTTCCGCAGATTGTGAAGAACCTACCCTCGGACGTCAAGATAGAGGTGATTATGGATCAGAGCGACTTCATCGTGCGCTCGATCAATAGTCTGAGCTCAACGATTGCCATCACCTTCTGCGTCGTGATGCTCATCGTCCTGCTCTTCTTAGGCCGTTGGCGCGCCACTTTTATCATCGTACTGACGATCCCGATCTCGCTACTCTCTGCCTTTATATATCTACTGCTGACGGGCAATTCGCTCAATATTATCTCGCTCAGCTCGCTCTCCATAGCCATCGGTATGGTGGTGGATGATGCGATTGTGGTGCTTGAAAACATTACCAATCACATCGAGCGGGGGAGCTATCCCAAGCAAGCTGCCATCCATGCGACGAATGAGGTAGCGCTCTCGGTCATCGCCTCTACGCTGACGATGCTAGCCGTCTTCCTCCCGATGGTGATGATGCAGGGCATGGCGGGACTACTCTTCCGTCAGCTAGGCTGGATCGTCAGTATCGTGATGATTGTCTCAACCACTTGTGCGCTTGCCCTGACACCTACGCTCTGTGCTCATATGCTGCGAGCTAATCGACAGCGTAAGGAGAGTGAAGCCCCGAAGATCCTACGCCCCTTCAACGACTTCATCCAGCGACTCACGGTGCTTTACCAGAGGACGCTTGCCTGGGTATTACGACACAAGTGGCTTACGGTAGGTCTTTCCTTGGCTGTTTTTGCTCTATCGCTCACGCTGGGCTCGCTGATTAAGACCGAGTTTATGCCACAAGGCGATAGCGGGTATATCTTTGTCAAGGCGTACTATCCCGTTGGTACTACTATAGACCGTCCGCTCGCTGAAGGGCATCGCCTTACCGAGGAATGGCGCAAGAAGTACTCCGAGATAGCGATGCTCCAGTTCTCCACGGGGCAAGCGGATGCGTTTCAGTCTGGAGCCTCGACGCTAGCTCAGGACAATGCGGATAATATCCTCTCCTTTAGTGTCAAGCTCGTTGATGCGAATCAGCGCACACGCTCTACGCAAGAGGTTGCAGCCGAGATACGGCGTGATCTAAGCGCTACGCCTGGTATCAAGCAGTACAATGTCTCCATTCAGACAGGTGGTGGAGGACAGCAGAGTACTGTCAATGTTGATATTTACGGACACGACTTTGCCGTCACCGATCAGATCTCCAAAGCGTTTATGGCGGAGATTAGTAAGTCTCCCGCTTGCGCTCAGGCGCTGAGCAATCGGGACGAGTTTATGCCTGAGTACCAAGTCATCTTCGACCCGCAGCGTCTCGCTGAGCATGGCTTGACCAATAGTATGGTAGCGAGCTATCTGCGCAACAGTATCTACGGGGCTACCGCCTCCTTCTATCGTGAGGATGGGCAGGAGTATGAGATCCGTGTGCGCTTGGCACCTGAGTTCAGACGTAGCTTAGACGATGTAGCTCAGACACTGGTACGTACCCCTCAGGGAACGAGTGTACGACTAGGCGAACTGGGCAAGGTCGAGGAGCACTTTGCGCCCCCCGCCATTTACCAGA
>NZ_CAMYEZ010000049.1 GCF_947254915.1 uncultured Porphyromonas sp.
CACGTATGACTCCAGAGGAAATCTTCGAAATGGAATTATAATGCGTCAGCCCTGCGAGCTGGCTCATACTCCCCATAGATTCCGCAGCTTTCATTACGAGTGAGATTAGCACGCTGATGTGTAGCGAATTGTAGGGGGGGGGCGATGGTCTGTGCGTCCCTTGTGCCAAAGCGAGATGAGCTTTAAAGTCGGAAAGTTTATAATGTGATGTTTAACAGATACTGATGCACGGATCGTCAATTCCTTACAAATCGCTACTCGTGAGATTTGCTGGATCTGGGATCCCATCGGACAACTGAAACTATCATTGAAGGATGCATAGATAGGAGGAAAGGTCGCCGAAAAACTGCAAACACCTAGATTCAAAAAATGTATGTGCTGCTGGGTACTGTGGAGCGATATGCAGACTGCAAGTAAATATACCTCACAGTGGGTATTGTGCTATCAATCAAGGAACTATACCTTTGTGCCGTTATAGGAACAGCTTTTTTTTAGAGCAACCCTTCGATTATTACACATCAACAAATGCTAGCTCATATGAAAGCATATATCTTTTGCATACTTCTCCTCTTAGGAGGATTCATTCTGCCATCTCTAGCGGCTGCGCCGCTGCAGCTTTATGTAGATAATGTCGAAGTCTTAGAGAGCAATGCTACAAATGTCCTAGAGGGGCAAGGAGAGGGTCGAGATGGTTGTGTGAGCTTTGATTACAAGACTCATACTCTAACACTCCGAGGTGCGAAATTGACCAATAGCATCAAAATAACGGGAGAGCGTCCAGACCAGCTTATCACGGTACAACTCGAGGGGGAGAATGAAATAGTCACCAAAAACTGGGCTTTTCAGATCTTTTCTCCTGTACTTATACAAGGCTCTGGAAGCTTGCACATTCGCAGCTCAGGAAGATATGCCCGAGGTTTTTCTATCAGCGGAATGCAAGATGAACTTTACCTTAAAATAAGCAAGACTACGGTGCGGGTCGAAGCTGTAAATGACAGTAATGATGGCGAGGCTCTCTTTTCCCCTGTAAAGAGAGAGGGATATGTTATAATCGAGGATGCTCACTTCTCTAGTATTGGGCTTGTAGCAGGGATGAAGGAACTATACCTACAGGGATGCGATATAGTCAATAAGGATCAAGTATATCTCGGACAGCTCAATGATGATAGGGGTTATACATGTGCCGTCATAGCTACAACTCCCGATGATAAGCTCAACTATGGTCTACTACAGATCGCCCCTGATCAAAGCTATCCCATTGCCATCGGACAGACTCAAGTGACCCGTGATAATGCATCCGATATCCTAGCCTCCATTGGCAGTTCCGGATCTGCTAGTTATGACCCCAAGAGCAATACACTACACCTCAAAAATCTAGTCCTCGACACCAACCTAGAGAATGGGATATTCTCTCGCTTTGCTCCCATCGACAAGACCCTAACCATTGATGTAGAAGGCAATGTAGAACTACACAGTAAGCTCTCGGGGATGCTCCTCTTTGGCAACACTTGTATACAAGGTTTTGGGTCAATCAAAGTATATGCCGATGATGGCAGCCAAGACTATGGAGGCATCCTCATCGCAGATAAAGACACGCTCACAGTACGAGACTGTCATCTATTTGCTAGTGGTCCTTTTGCCCTAGGAGGGGTTCGTCTACAAAGTCGCCTACTGATCGACAATGCGACCCTCGAACTCACCTGCACCAATAAGACAAGAGGCGCAACTCTTGAGGGCTTTGACGCTCTCGTCTTACATCGAGCTTCCTTTATTAATCCTCAGGGGGTTCGCTTTGACGCTAACCTATGTGGGGCGACTACCGATGGAGTGACACTATGCAAAGAGCCTATACAGATAGCTCGAGCGAATTCGGTACAACACACACGCCCCTCTGCACCCAGTATATCAACGTCACTAGGACAGCTGTCGATAGGACAGCCCGCCTCACCGATGACTATCAAGGTGTACACACTATTAGGAGAGCTCATCTATGAGCAACTACTGACAAGACAAGTCACCATTCCTCTACCCTCTGGTGTTTATGTCCTAGAGTTAGGTCTATACCATCAGACGATTCTAATCCCTTAATGTAAGATTAACAACTCTCATCCACTCAATAAATAATCATTATGCCTCGATACGCCTCCGTCGTTTATACGACACTCGTTTTTTTCATCTTAATACTATCTCCTACCATTTTGCCTGCTCAAACAATCACCGTAGACAACGTCCTCATTACGCCAGATAATGCGTCAAACGTACTGGCTGGACTTGGAGCAGGCAAGGATGGGTGCATCTCGTATGACTCTAGGACTCGTACGCTCTCTCTGCGAGACGCCTCCCTAGACTATGGAATAAAGGTTACGAAAGCCCTAGATGAGGTCATCGTCCGAGTCGATGGAGAGTGCTCAGTCAACGCTGATAAATTCGGATTATATACCGAGGGATATGTGACAGTCATAGGCAGTGGAAAACTCAAAGTATCTTGCCCAAAGCCCTCTTCTGGAGCTTTTGCGATGAATAGCCCTGAGGCTATCCTTCGATTCAAGGAGTGCACAGTCGACGTTGTAGGTGTAGATGGAGCTTTTGCTGTTGCTTCATTATCTCGTGGACATGGGTTGCTGGTCTTCGATCATGTAAATTGGACTAGCACTGGTCTTGTTGGGGCAATGAATCGCATCAGTATCAAGCGGGCGGATATCATGCAACCTCAAGGTGGACGAGTAGGCATTAAGACACCAGAGGATGGCCCTTCCTTCTCCGCAATAATTGGGAAAGACGGCAATGCGAATTCGGGACTCTTCCAGCTAAAGCGGAACAACAAGTATCCACTGCGCATCAATGACCTTGATATCACGACACAAAATGCATCCAATATCTTCCCAAACTCTGTAATACCAGGAAGCTATGCGTGCTACAATCCAAACACCAATCTTCTTAAGATATGCAATCTAGAGTACTACAATATGAATGTTCCCAATATTGAGAACTTTCATGACGAGACTGACCCGCCCTTGACGATTGAAGTGAATGGGGTCTGTCAGGCTTGGAGCGTATATGCTAGCATCTACAGTCGAGGTCCCCTAATTATCACTGGTCCTGGGAAACTCTTTGTCGAGACGAAAGATTTAAAGCTGGGAGCATCTGCCATAACTATAGACGATCGGCAGTCCCTAACCATCAAAAAGACAAATGTCTACGCTTCTGGATACTATGCCATAGGAGGACTAAAAGAAAACAGTGCTCACCTAACCATCGAAGACGCTTACGTTGAAATGAACTGTACGCACCCCAATGATGGTGCCTCTCTCATCGGATTCCAATCGATGCAGTTGCATGGGGTATCTATTTTGGAGCCTCAAGGTGTAACCTTTGACCCCTCTGCGTCAGGATTACTATACAATGATGGTCGCCTAGTAAGAGAGAGAGTCGTTATAGGCAATGATCAATGGAATGCTATCTCCCGACCTAGCCAAGAGAAGTTCGTAAGCAATCCTATCATCAAGACAAGTGGTCACACCTTGACTATCGACCTAAGAGATGCGAGGAGCAGAAATAACACCGCTTTTCTATATGACATTCGAGGAACTGAGATTACAAGAGTAGAACCACATACTCGAGTTCACCTAGAGCTTTCTCTAGGTACCTACATCATTATATGCGGAGATTATGCACAGAAAATCATAATCTCCTAAAGTCCCTCCCCCTACTTTCACAACAAGACAAACTATATTTAGACCAAATACTACAATGCGTTATATCAACCTTCATCACATCCTATGTACACTACTCCTCCTGACCAGTAGCACCATCGTGTATGCACAGGGAAAGGTATCTCTAGGTCTCGAGGTAGAGCCAAAAGGCTCAGCGACCATAACCTGCACCGATGAGCAGGGTCACTCTTACGATAGCTGGGATAAAGTTCCCCAAGGGACCCTGCTAACCATCACAACAACCCCTAATACAGGATACAAGATTGACTTTATTTGGCTTGATGGTGTCAAATACAAAGACGACACCCTGACTCCCCTCCTCGATAGTGAAGGGCGAGCCACAATCAAGCATACCGCCACTGGCTATATGCTCTCATATACTGCATATCTAGATAAGGTAGAGACACCTCAGCCGAAAGACTTCACCATAACTATTGCTGAGCCCAATAGCGCGCATGGGCGGATAGCCGTTGTGGACTTCTATACTAAAGAGGAGATTCAAGACAAAGCCAAAGTGCAGCCAGAGACAATCATCGAAGTAACAGCTTTCGAGTACGAAGGATTCGAAATCGCATCTCTACAGATAGGAGAGAAACAGCTCTCTCGTGACGAACTCAACATCTCTGATCATGCTACCGAAGGTATTCAGTACACTGTGCAGAGCGATGTCTCTATAGTTGCTACTTACAAGCCCACTGCCCAAGAATGTGAGGTGACAATTACTGCGCCAGATGAGAGTCACGGGCGGATATCCGTCGTGGACTTCTATACTAAAGAGGAAATTCAAGACAAAGCTAGAGTGCAGCCAGAGACAATCATCGAAGTAACAGCTTTTGAGTACGAGGGGTTCGAAATCGAATCTCTACAGATAGGAGAAAAACAGCTCTCTCGTGACGAACTCAACATCTCTGATCATGCTACCGAAGGTGTTCAGTACACTGTGCAGAGCGACATCTCTATTGCTGCAACCTATAAGGCTAAAGAGCAAAAAGCATCCATATCTTGGATTACTCCCCCAGCGACCGAAGGTACGCTAAAAGTCCTTTCCTCATCAGGGACCGAATTAATTATGCCCAGCACTCTGCCTATTGGAGATCAGATTACCATCGTCGTGACTCCGCAAGATGGCTATATCATTGAGGGAATACGTATCAACACCCTCTTCATCCCAGCCTCTAGCCTTACAGCATCAGCTGAAGGAGGGAAACTCTACCATCATCGTCTTTCAGAAGATGTAGAGATTTCAGCAGCATTTAAGCCCATAACTCCTCCCACATACAAGCTATCCTTCAGCTGGCCTAAGAGTGTAGACACTCTAGTTACAGTCACATGCGGGGATAAAACAATAACTTCTGGAGCACAACTACACGAGGGGGATGAGGTCATATTCTCACTACAGGACAACGACAACTATATCGTTGACCACTGGAAGGTAAATGGCTCAACAAACGCTATGGGAAGTCCAATGCTAAAACTCACAATGCCAAATGAACCCGTCAATGTAGAACTCCTAGTCAAGGAAGTAAAGAAATACAAAGTCTCATTTCAGTTTAATGGAGAAGGTGGTATGGTCACTGCTCTAGCCAATGGACTCGTTGTATCTTCAGGAGCTTCTCTACTAGAGGGCACAGAGATTACTTTTGAGGCACACCCATTTGAAGATGAAGGATACACAATTGAACAATGGACGTATAACGGGAATATAGTAAACGACAAGAACCCCGTCTACAAAGTTACCCTCAATGCGGATATTAACGTGTCTGTGCAATTTGTCAAGGCTGATGCTACCCCGACCATCTCTATCGATAACAAGCTCTCGCCATGCTATCATCCTGTAGGACAGGTGTGGATTATTCCCTTCGGCAAGAGCATTTGGCGGCTACATAATCTTTCTGGAGACTTGATTGCTGCAGGAGAGTGTGACGCAGTAGAGGCTTATGCCCTTCCGAGTGGAATCTATCTACTAACCATCAATAACACCTCCTATAAAGTTATCAAGCCTTAGCTAGGCTTTTTGCGTGATAACATGAGTCTTGTATCAGATTTGCCGACTCATATATCCAGCTTCACATAGAGCTACAAGGGGGAGAAGACTCCCTAATCTATACCCCCCACCAGGAGTGTACAGAGGCACTTAGGTGGGGGGGCTTGTGGCATTGGAGACACTTGTTCCCCAATGGTTGGCGCAAAGGTAAGTGCGATCGTCTAGCGGAGACTTGTCTTGTGGTGGGTGTGCGCTCGCTTTGCTGAGATAAGCCTAGTCCTCCGACTTTGAGCTGTGCGAATGCAATGATCGTTGGGGTGCGGAAAAGCGAAATGCCTAAACGTATTTGAGACTTGTGAAGCCGAGAGACGACCCCGTAGATGGAAAAGTGAAGATACCCTAGCCCGCTCGTCCGTGAGTAGGCTAGGGTATCTTGTTGTAGATAGTGTGCGTCTAGAAGGAGTAGAGCGAGCTAATAGACTCGTGGCTACAGACTCGGCGGATAGACTCGGCAAAGAGCTCGGCGACGCTGATGATGCGTACCTTCTCGCTCTTCTTAGAGTAAGGTATTGAGTCGGTGAAGATCATCTCCGTCAGACCAGACTGGTCGATGCGCTTCGTAGCGGGGTCGCTCATGACGGCATGTGTCGCAAAGGCTCTGACAGACTTCGCACCATGCTCCAGCATCAGGTCAGCAGCCTTGGTCATCGTGCCAGCGGTGTCAACGATATCGTCCACGAGGATTACATCCTTGCCAGCTACGTCACCGATGATCGTCATCTCGGCCACCTCGTTTGCCTTAGCGCGACGCTTGTGGCAGATTACCATAGGTACCCCAAAGTGGCGAGCATAGCTATTCGCACGCTTCGTACCACCCACGTCAGGGGTGGCGATGCAGAGGTTCTCCACGGGTATGTTGTGCTCGATATACTCAGTGAAGACAGTAGAACCGTATAGGTGGTCTACCGGTACGTTGAAGAAGCCTTGTATCTGATCAGCATGCAGATCCATCGTGATCAAGCGTGTGATACCAGCTACGGAGAGGAGGTCTGCGATAAGCTTAGCACCGATAGAGACACGAGGCTTGTCCTTGCGGTCCTGTCTAGCCCATCCGAAGTAGGGTATGACGGCAGTGATGTAGTGAGCCGAGGCACGCTTGGCCGCATCAATCATGAGTAGGAGCTCCATGATGTTGTCGGCATTAGGATAGGTCGACTGTACGAGGAAGATATCCTTGCCACGGATGCTCTCTTCGTAGAATACGGCAAATTCACCATCGGCAAAGTGCTCTGTACGCATCTTGCCCAGGGGGCAGCCTAGTGAGTCACAGATCTTCTCGGCGAGATTCTGAGAGGCTGAACCAGCAAATACTAGGTAGGGTAGTTCGTTCATTGTGTTATCAGTATAGAGACAATCAGTACCACAAAGGTACGACTTTAATAATAAACAGGGGTTACAACGATTCTTTGGTTCTAGGGCAACTCGGATGCTCCGATGATTTTGACTCCTCAGGAGGAAATCGGAAAGCTCCAGGGAGCAAACGAAATTTCCCCACGGAAGGCCGATATAAAAGTTCGGAAGAATGAAATGAAACTTCGGAAGAAGCAAATCAAAGTTCCGAAGAATTTGTTTGCTCCTCGCTGGAGGTTCAAAGATCTCCACGGAGGAATTGGTCAATTTCCTTGATAGTTCGGTTTTTGTCATAGAGGCGTAGCTCCTCACCAATCGCCAGAACGAGATAAAAAAGAGTATATTTGCACCATCGATGGGTGTCGTATGAGCTAGTAGCACACGCCTCTAGGTGACACCTTATATAAGCAAACGAAGAGTCAGCCTATTATAAAGTATGAGTAAGCAAACGAAGAGCCAGCGTCTCAGTATCATCGCCGACCTGCTCAGGACTCACGAAGTGACAGACCAAGCGATGCTCCTCAAGCTCCTGAGAGGTCGCAATATCTCTATCACACAGGGTACGCTCTCGACCTATCTCGCTGAGCTGGGTGCTACCAAAGGGGTGCGCCCTGGCTCCTTCAAGTCGTGCTATCAGCTCCCACTGATGCCTCAGGCTGACGCTGTTACGACCCAACCTACGGGGCTCATATCCCCGACGGTCGGCTTCCACTCGTATGCGCTCTCGGGGCAGATGCTGGTCATCCGCACGGAGCCTGGCTTTGCGCAGTCTATAGCGACCATCCTGGACAGCTCCTCGTCATCGCCCTCGCTCGGTAGTGTGGCGGGCTACGACACTATTATAGTAGCCCTTGCTGAGGAGGCGACCGATGCCGAGGTGATCGACTGGTTGCACCGCATTATTCCCGAGTCTATCCTTGCGATAGGGGGGAGATGGCGGTCGTGATTTGACAAAATCGTTCATTCTCGTGACATATTCCGCCAAAAGACTTCTTATTTAATATAGAAACACTACATTTGTCGCAGATATCAGCTAGTGCCGATGAATATGAATACTGAATCTACAGGTACAAAGGGCAAGACCCACTGGGGGCTTCGCTGGTTTTACGACCTCTATCGTGACGGGCTACGCAGCCAAAGTCGCACGAGCCGCACGCTGTGGATTATCGTAGCCATCAAGCTTCTGATCATGTTTGCCATCTTGCGTCCTATCTTCTTCCCGCGGGTTATCGCCCAGCAGGGAGACAAGGAGGCGCAGATAGAGTATGTGCAGGATCAGCTGACGGCACCAGTCGTCGACACGCTCCATCATAGTAATCACTAACTTAACTATATAGCATAATGAATGTAGACGCTTTACTCCTCTGGTCTAGACTGCAATTTGCGCTGACCGCATGCTATCACTGGCTCTTCGTGCCACTCACGCTCGGACTGGGTGTGATTATGTCGATAGCCGAGACTAAGTACTATAGGACCAATCGCCCCGAGTGGAAGAGATGGGCGATGTTTTGGCAAAAGCTCTTCGGTATCAACTTTGCCATCGGTGTCGCTACGGGACTCATCCTCGAGTTTGAGTTTGGTACCAACTGGTCCAACTACAGCTGGCTCGTGGGTGATATCTTCGGCGCACCGCTCGCCATCGAGGGTATCCTCGCTTTCTTTATGGAGGCGACCTTCATCGCTGTCATGTTCTTCGGCTGGAACAAGGTAAGCCGTGGCTTCCACCTAGCTTCTACCTGGCTAACCGTCATCGGTGCGACCATCTCGGCCGTATGGATCCTAGTCGCCAACGCTTGGATGCAAGACCCTGTCGGTATGTCCTTCAACCCCGCTACCGTACGTAGCGAGATGGCTGACTTCTGGGCCGTGGCATTCTCTAGCTCAGCGGTTAATAAGTTCTGGCATACGACTATCTCCTCCTGGACGCTCGGCTCTATCTTTGCGCTGGGTATCTGCGCCATCTACATCCTTCGTGGCAAGCACAAGGAGTTTGCACTGGCCAATAGTCGTATCATCGCTCCCTTCGGACTAGTTGCTGCACTACTCACCGCCTTCACGGGTGATACCTCAGGCTACAACGTGGCTCAGCGCCAGCCTATGAAGCTCGCTGCTATGGAGGCTCTCTATGATGCTGGCGAAAGCACCCCCGACGGCAAGACTGCTGACGGCAAGGGGCTAGGGCTTAGCGCTATCGGTCTGCTAGACTGCGACAAGCTCACGCCACAGGCTGAGGCAAACCAAGATCCATTCGTCTTCAATATCAAGATGCCCTCTATGCTCTCATGGCTGGGCACACGCTCTACCGATGGCTACGTACCAGGTATCAACAACATCCTAGAGGGTGGTTACTATGACCAGAATGGCAACCAAGCGCTCTCTGCTGATGAGCGTATGCGTCGTGGCAAGATAGCTATTGAGGCGCTCGCTGCTTATGGCGAGGCGCAGAAGGCTGGGGACGCTGCCGAGATGGAGCGTCAGAATGCGATCATACAGGAGAACTTCGACCACTTTGGCTATGGTTACGTCCAGAACAAGGCAGACCTAGTACCGAACGTGCCGCTTATGTACTACGCCTTCCGTATCATGGTCGGTTGTGGCTTCCTCTTTATTCTTGTCCTCCTCCTCATCTGGATACTGCAACGTAAGAAGAGCTGCGAGGAGTACGCTCGCTATCGCTGGCTACATATCATCACGGTCATCTGTATCCCGCTAGCGTGGATCGCCAGCCAGGCTGGATGGGTCGTCGCTGAGATGGGTCGTCAGCCATGGGCTATCCAGGATATGCTCCCGCTGAATGCGGCTGTCTCTAAGCTGGCACCCGAAAACGTGATGACCACGTTCTTCATCTTTGCCGTACTCTTTACGATCCTCCTCATCGCAGAGGTAAGCATCATGGTCAAGGCGATCAAGCATGGCCCTGAGTCTCATCTGAATGATGTAGAGCAGCTCTTTAGCAAGCGTGAGAGTAAGTAATCACTAACCCCATAGACACACTATCATAATGGACTACGCATTTCTACAGCAATACTGGTGGTTCCTAGTCTCACTGCTGGGTGCCCTGCTTGTCTTCCTGCTCTTCGTGCAGGGCGGACAGACCTTCATCTTTGCAGCTCGTCGTGACGAGCCTCTGCAGCGTATGATCGTCAATTCAACGGGTCGTAAATGGGAGTTTACCCTCACGACTCTAGTTACCTTCGGAGGTGCCTTCTTTGCCTCCTTCCCGCTCTTCTACTCAACCAGCTTCGGTGGAGCTTACTGGGTATGGATCTTGATCTGCTTGACCTTTGTCATCCAGGCGGTCTCGTATGAGTATCAGTCTAAGCATGGTAACATATGGGGCAAGAAGACCTTCCAGACCTTCCTCTTCATCAATGGTGTCTTGGCTCCAGTGCTACTAGGCGCTGCGGTCTCGACGCTCTTCACAGGCGGTAACTTCGTCGTGGACAAGAGCGCTATCTACGACCTCTCGTCCTCGATGCAGACCATCTCCGTCTGGCAGCCCGATCCCCTCACGGGGCTACAGCTACACGGGCTGGAGGCTATCTTCAACCCCTGGAATGTGGTACTCGGGGTGACGCTGCTCTTCCTCGCACGCACTACAGCGCTCCTATACTTCATCAACAATATCGAGGATGAGGTCGCCTACGAGCGTGCTCGCAAGAGCTTGCTCCCCAATGCGGCTATCTTCGTCGTCCTCTTCGTCGCTTATGTGGTCTTCCTTATGGTAACCAAGGGATACGATGTAGACCCCAGCACGGGAGCCGTGAGCCTAGTCCAGTACAAGTATCTGCACAACTTCCTCGCTATGCCAGTGATTCTCATTGTCTTCCTCGTGGGTGTGGTACTTGTCCTAGCGGGCGTGATCCTCACACTGGTCAAGAAAGGCTTCCGCAAGGGTATCTGGCTCGAAGGTGTCGGTGTCGTCCTCGCTGTCCTAGGTCTGCTCCTCATCCTCGGGTACAACAACACGGCTTACTACCCCTCGATAGCTGATCTCAATAGCTCGCTGACGCTACAAAACAGTAGCTCCAGTCCTTATACTCTCAAGGCTATGAGCATCGTCTCGCTACTGATCCCGTTTGTCCTCGCCTACATCTTCTACGCTTGGCGGGCGATAGACCGCAAGAAGATCACACGTCACGAGATGGGTCAAGACGAGGAGATCAAGTACTAGTCACTGTGGCTGACCCCGCTAAGTAGGGGTCGCACACAAACCTCACACAGGGGGCGACACTGAGACAAAGGAGTCTAGGTGCCGCCCCCTCTCTTTGTGCAAATCTTACGTTGTAGTACAGCGAGACGTGTAGCCCTTTGTAGGGACGCACGATCTGTGCGTCCGTCCCCATTAAAGCCTTGACACTGTTCTTATTGATACAACGGACGCACGACCGTGCGTCCCTACATATCGTTACTCGTGAGACTTCTGAATGTTCCATTTTGGACTAACTGTCAGTGCATGAGGATGAAACTTTAGTTCCACCTAGGAGAAACTAAAGTTTCATACGGGAGAAACTCCAGTTTCATGGGGGAGAAACTGCGGGTGGCTCCGAGCGAAGCGAGCTTAGCTGGTATATTTGTGGTAAATTTGTGGGCAAGAACGAACTTTCGCACACATTTCCGTGAACTATATCCTCTGTCCTCACTGTACGACTAAGATCTCCGAAGAGACGATTCTAGCTAATGCCGACTGCCGTGGCAAGGTCGCTATGCTCTGCCCAACATGCTCCGAGAGTCTACGCTTTCGCCTTAGGGGCGCCACGCTAGAGCATCTCAAGGTGCGCTACGCAGACTTCGCGCCTGAGGGGGAGCCCGTGCGGGCTTACTTACAGTTGATTGCCAATGACTTTGCCTACGCTGCCCTGCTCCCGCTCTACGAGGGGTGCAATACGATAGGCAGCTACAACGGGCGTGGCACCTCGGTGACTATCCCCATACATAGTAGCGATCCGAGCTTGGGACGTAACCATTGCCAGATCACGATAGAGCCCGATGGCCAGGCGATCATACAGGATTTGGACAGTATGACGGGGACTTTTGTGGCGGGGGTTGAGTACCTGCCGGATACCTTTTGCGAGCTACATTCGGGCGATGTGATTACGCTCGGAGCGACCTCCCTGATCTATGTGACACGGACTGACTACGAAGAGACAAATCCATAATCCCTCCAAACTATTCCTTCTTATGAAGACGACAAACACACTGATTCCCGCTCTACGTCAAGAGATTATCTCGCTCATACACCAAGAGGTGGTCCCCGCTACAGGCTGTACAGAGCCTGTTGCCGTATCGCTTTGCACTGCTTACGCTAGTGCTACGCTGGGCGACTTTACGCCAAAGAGCGTCTCGGTATTGCTAAGCCCCAACGTACTCAAGAATGCCCTCGGGGTGGGTATACCCGGGACGGGTATGATCGGATTGCCGATAGCTATAGCGCTAGGCATTGTCATCGCACAGCCTGACAAAGGGCTCACACTCCTAGACAGCTTTACGCCTGAGCAACTGGCTGAGGCTAAGCAGTTGGTCGAGGCTAAGGTCATCACCATCGGCACGAAGCCTGAGCCTGTAGACAAGCTCTACGCTGAGGTGACGATACAGACGACTGACGGGGAGACGGCTACCGCTATCATCAGTGGCAAGCATGACCATCTGACTTACCTTGCCAAGGGAACCCAAGTGCTAGAGGACCATCCGATAGGACAGCAGGAGGACGTGGAGGACGAGGAGGAGCTGACGCTCAACTTTTCGCTCGTCTATGACTTCGCTACGACTGCTCCGCTGGAGGAGATAGAGTTTATCCTAGCTGATGCGGAGGTCAATGCAGAGGCTAGTCGCCTCTCGATGAAGTCTAACTACGGTCACGCTGTGGGGCGTATGGTGCAGAGTGACTTAGGTCGGAAGTATCTAGGGAACTCAGCCTTGACGCAGATCATCTCGGCGACGAGTGCCGCCTGCGATGCTCGCATGGACGGGGCGCCGGTGACAGTGATGAGCAATTCGGGCAGTGGTAACCAGGGGATAACGGCGACGATGCCTGTGCTGACCTTTGCCAAGGAGCAGCAGAAGAGTCACGAGGAGACTGTCCGCGCTCTGATGCTGAGCAATCTGATGGTGATCTATATCAAGCAGAAGCTGGGCCGCCTCTCGGCTCTGTGCGGTTGTGTCGTCGCCTCGACGGGCGCTGCTTGTGGATTGACCTATCTACTCGGAGGTAATAAGCAGCAGGTGAGCTATGCAGTGAAGAATATGGTGGGCAACATCACGGGGCTCCTCTGCGATGGGGCTAAGCCGAGCTGTAGCCTGAAGGTGTCAAGCGGAGTGAGCACGGCGATGTTCTCCGCTTTGCTAGCAATGGAGCAGAAGGTGGTCACGGGTAGCGAGGGCATCGTGGATGATGATGTGGATCAGACGATAGACAACCTGACCAGCATAGGCCGTGTGGGTATGAATGAGACGGATCGTCTCGTGCTCAACATCATGACCTCCAAGAACCACTAAGAGGCTTTCGCCTGACAAACGAAAAAGGCTGTAGCACCGCTCTCGGTACTACAGCCTTTACGTTGTATGACGGGCATGTCATACATCTGTGGTGAAAGTCCACGCGGGGCGTAGT
>NZ_CAMYEZ010000050.1 GCF_947254915.1 uncultured Porphyromonas sp.
GCCTTGACAACGCTTGAGTGTAATAACAATCAACTGACCAGCTTGAACCTCTCGGGCTGTACCGCCTTGACAACGCTTGAGTGTAATAACAATCAACTGACCAGCTTGAACCTCTCGGGCTGTACCGCCTTGACAACGCTTGAGTGTAATAACAATCAACTGACCAGCTTGAACCTCTCGGACTGTACCGCCTTGACAATGCTTAACTGCCTCAGGAATCAACTGACCAGCTTGGATTTGTCTGGACACAAAGCTTTGACAGCTCTGAACTGTAGTAAGAACCTCTTGAGGAAACTTGATCTGTCAGGCTGTACGAGTATAATCTTGCTGACGTGCCATAGGAATCAAATTAAGGCGCCCGAGATGGCTAACTTGGTCAATAGTTTGCCAGACTTACAAGGTAAGGGTGTGGGACTCTTTAAAGTGTTTTATGATGGAAGTGGTGAGGGCAACGTTTGTCTCGCTGCACATGTAGCTACTGCCCAAGCTAAGGGGTGGAAGACTCAGTTTACACGCAGCTATTTTGACGACGCTTGGTACGACTACACGGGAGCAGACAACGCTCTCTATGCTGTCTCCTCTTGGTCAACTTTTGGTGGATCAATCTCCTTCACTGGGGCAGACAACCTCAACGCTGTCCTCTACGGTACGGAGCTGACGGTCGTCGCTACCCCCGCTTATGGCTACAAGCTGACTAAGTTGACCGCCAATGGTAAGGACATCCTCGCAACAAAGAAGTTTGTCGTTACGGAGAATACCGAGATCAAGGCAACCTTTGCGAAGAAGAAGAACTATACAGTGACATTCACGCCAAAAGGCGAAGGCGAAAACAAGCTCACAGCTACTAGAAATGGGGAGCCCTTTACCTCTGGAAGCCTAGCTTATGAAGGCGACAAGATTGTCATCACAGCTCAGCCTGCTGAGGGCTACCAGATAGACAAGTGGCTCATCGGCAAGGAAGAGATAGAGGTCACTCCCTATACGGGTCAAACGACCTTTGAGTGTACCGTCGGCACGGCAGATGTTTTAATCAAGGCGACCTTTACGAAGAAGACTTTTGCCGTTACGCTCACTAAGGAGGGCGAAGGTACGATCACCGCTACTGGAGCCGCTGACCTCACTGCCGTTCCCTATGGCACGGAGCTGACGATCAATGCTACGCCAGCTGAGGGCTACAAGTTGACAGCTCTCACGGCCAACGGTCAGGACATCCTCGCAACAAAGAAAGTTGTGATCAAGGGAGCAACGGAGGTTAAGGCTACTTTTGCAGATAACACGGGCGTGGAGACGACGGTCACGCAGCAGGTGAAGCTCTACCCGAATCCAGCGACTGACCACATCATCGTGGAGGGTGTAGCGCCTGCTAGCGAGGTGACGCTTCACAGCATGACGGGCGAACGGCTCTATACGGGTCTCACGGATAGCCGAGGCGTGCTACAGATTGACCTGACGCCCTATGCGGACGGGGTCTACCTAGTCTGCGTAGCGGGCGAGACTTACCGAGTGGTGGTAAGGCGATAGAATCAAAAAAGGGGCGAACGACGGTTCGCCCCTTTTTTGATTAGAGGTTAGAAGGGAGAGGAAATCGGAGCAATCGGAGCGATCAGAGTGATCGGACGAGTAACGGCCTGTAGGGACGCACGGGACGAGTAACGGCTGTAGGGACGCACGATCCGTGCGTCCGTTGTGTCAAAGGATTACGTATATTTCTCTGTAAACAAAGCAGAAGCTCATAAGCTTTAACGGGGACGGACGCACAGATCGTGCGTCCCTACAGAGGGCTACTCGTCTTGCTGTACGACAACGGACGCCTCCCGCTAGACACTCCCGAGCGTCCCTACAACCGTTACTCGTCGGCTGGTTCAATGTTTAGTCTCTATCCAGCTGTCGTGTCGCTCTTATCTAGGGGCTGTTGAGACGCTTGTTGTTCACAGACCGATGTTGGGGGCACTAGGGGTCTGGTGCGATGGATGCTTGTATTACCTTTGCACCGTCGATTGACTAGACAAAGACTAAGTAACAGCGAACATCTTGCCCCCCAATCGTCTAGTCCGACCCACAAGGGGTCGATCTTCTAACACGTCCGCCTATCCATCGGTCGTTCGGGGTTGTTGCCCCTCCGCCCGACGGCTACGATGCGTCCGACCGCAGGAGGTCGTCTGCTATTCGTAAAGAGGAATGGACGTGTGATTGTTGTTGGGACGCACGATCCGTGCGTCCGTTGTGTCAAAGGATTACGTATATTTCTCTGTAAACAAAGCAGAAGCTCATAAGCTTTAACGGGGACGGACGCACAGATCGTGCGTCCCTACAGAGGGCTACTCGTCTTGCTGTACAACAACGGACGCCATCCCACTAAACACTTCCGTGCGTCCCTACAGCGGGCTACTCGTCTTGAGCGCATTTACAGCGGGCTACTCGGAGGGAGCGGGGCTAGCTAGTGCGACTCTGTATGGCTGAGTAGGCTTGCTTGAGTAGCTCGAGGGTGTCATGCGCGGCCTCTTGCTGGGCGCGCTTCTTGCTACTACCTGCGCCTCGCCCTACGGGCTTGCCATCGATCCAGACGCTGTAGATGAAGCGGTCGTGAGGCATCGCCTGATGCTCTTCAAGACGAAACTCGTGGGACAGGTGATGCTTCTGAACCCACTCGATGAGTTCGCTCTTATAGTTCTGAATGCTCGCCACCGTATGCTCCTGCATGTCCCGGTAGGTGGGGAGGATGTAGTCACGGACGAACTCTTGCGTACGAGCATAGCCCTGATCGAGGTAGATGGCTCCGATGAGCGCCTCGACGGTGTTGCCGTAGATGTCTACCGAGTTGTCCAGTGCGCTCGGCACCATGATGATATAGCGCTCTAGATGCAAGCGACGGCCTACCTCGTTATTGACGGGGCGGCTCACGAGCGAGCTCTTGCACTTGCTCAGCTCACCTTCGTCCCATGTGGGGTGGAGGTGGTAAAGGTAGGTGCAGATGGAGGCTTCGAGGACGGCATCGCCGAGGAACTCAAGTCGCTCATTATTGAGCTTCTCCCCATCCTCTCCGATGATGGTGCAGGAGCGGTGACGCATCGCTAGGAGATAGAGGTCTGTGCGGACGGGCACGATGCCTATCCGGTCAAAGAGTGAGGTCAGATCTGGCGTGCGCTGCGAGGTACCCCCACGCATCTTACGCCACCAGTGCTGCCAGCGCTCGCCTAGCTCTTGAAGCAGGGATCTAGTCCTAGAGGTGCGAAGGAATCTCATAGCCGTCGCTCTCTAGAAGACCCCAAAAAGCGATACCCCTCCATACTCGTCGGCTCTAAAGCAACGTGCGTGAGGGGGTATCGCTGATACAGTGTCATGAGTTGATACGGTGCGGATGCGCTTACTGGATCTTCTTGAAGATGACGCAAGCGTTGTGACCGCCGAAGCCGAAGGTATTGCTCATGGCTACGTTGACAGTACGCTTTTGCGCCTTGTCAAAGGTAAAGTTGAGCTTGTAGTCTATCTGATCGTCTTCGTCACCTGGCTCATGATTGATGGTTGGTGTGACGACATCCTCCTGAATGGACTTGACGATAGCCATCGCCTCTAGCGCTCCTGTAGCACCGAGGAGGTGTCCGGTCATAGACTTGGAGGAGCTGATATTGAGATCGTAAGCTTTGTCGCCCCAGACGCTTTGGATAGCTTTGACCTCGGAAGCATCACCGACAGGTGTCGAGGTGCCGTGGACGTTGATATAGTCTACATCTTCGGGCTTCATACCAGCATCTTCTAGTGCGCGGGTCATCACGAGCTTAGCGCCTAGTCCCTCGGGGTGGCTGGCAGTCAGGTGATACGCATCGGCTGATAGTCCGAAGCCAGCAAACTCGGCATAGATCTTAGCTCCACGAGCGACTGCATGCTCATACTCCTCTAGTATAAGGATAGCGGCACCCTCGCCTAGTACGAAGCCATCACGGCTAGCACTGAAGGGACGAGAGGCTGTCTCGGGAGAGTCATTACGTGTGGAGAGGGCGTGCATCGCATTAAAGCCACCGATACCAGCGACTGTCACAGCGGCCTCGCTACCGCCTGCGACCATCATCTTCGCTTTGCCTAGGCGTATCATGATAGCTGCGTCGATGATAGCATTCGTTGAGGAGGCACAAGCCGAGGCGACGCTGTAGTTGGGACCGTGGAAGCCGTACTCAATTGATACGAGTCCAGCTGCGATGTCGGAGATCATCTTAGGGATGAAGAAGGGATTGAAGCGAGGTCCTCGCTCAGGATCATACTGCAGGATCTCCTCTTGGAAGGTTTCTAGGCCTCCGATACCTGCGCTGATGATGACACCGACCTCGTTTTTGTCAACATGCTCTAGGTCTACAGCGGAGTCTGCGATCGCCTCTTTTGTTGCTACCAGAGCGAGCTGTGTGTATCGATCATAGCGACGTACCTCCTTTCGGTCAAAGTGGTCTTCGGGGTTGAAGCCCTTGACCTCACAGGCAAACTGGGTCTTGAACTTGGAGGCATCAAACTGTGTGATGGGAGCTGCTCCACTCTTGCCCGCTAGCAGGTTTTGCCAAGTGGTAGGAGCATCATTGCCAATGGGGGTGATGGCACCTAGGCCAGTCACGACTACTCTGTTAAATTGCATAGGCTATATCAAAGTCAAGCGTCAGTATATGAGGTGTCTGTTGCTGTGTGCAACAGATCCTAGCGGTGTAAACTGAATATTGGGAAGCACACAAGGGCAAGCCCAGCACCCATGCTGGGAGATCTGAGACTTGCCCTCGGGCTTTGTACTTTAGCAGGAGAATCGCCACGCAACTATGTGGCGACACCTCTGTATCTTATGGTGAGGAGAGCGCTACTGCGTATACTCCTCTAGATGGATTATGCTAGCTGCTTCTCAATGTAGTCAATAGCGTCGCCAACGGTCTTGATACCCTCAGCCTCCTCATCGGGGATGGTCATATCAAACTCCTTCTCGAAGGCCATCATCAACTCGACCGTGTCAAGAGAGTCAGCACCGAGATCGGTGGTGAAGTTTGCCTCACGAGTTACCTCTGAGAGCTCAACGTTGAGCTTGTCTGCGATTAGGTCTTTGACCTTGCTTTCTACTTCTGCGTTCATTGCTTAATAGGTTATTTGATGAATAATTGATTAGTCATATGGGGCGGTAGCGTAGCTCTGCTGGTCGCTCCACGCGAGGAGCGTATCGTATCCGCAGATTTAGCTGTACCTTTGTACAGAAGAGGTGTCAGAGCGTGTGAATGCCGTCGCATTTTGCACACATACACCTCTTATGTGCAACAAATGTACGAAGAAAAATGGAAACCATAGCAATATTCGCCTCGGGCAATGGAACAAATGCTGAAGCTCTCGTCCACTACCTGACAAATATAGACAACATTTCCGTCGCGCTCATAGCAACTGACAATCCTCACGCCGGAGTCCTCCAGCGTGCTGAGAGACTAGGTGTACGCTCTCTCATCTTCCAGCGCAAAGAGATGGCGAACGTTGCCTTTGCCGAGCAACTCCGAGAGCAATATCAGGTGACAGCTATCGTCCTCGCAGGCTTCCTCGGCTTGGTGCCAGAGAGCTTGCTGCGAGCTTTCCCTCGGCGCATCCTCAATATCCACCCAGGGCTCCTACCAGACTATGGGGGCAAGGGAATGTATGGCGACCGTGTCCACGAGTGCGTCCTCAAGGAGCACTGCAAAGTGAGTGGCATCACGATCCACCTCATCGATGGCGAGTACGATCGTGGCTCGACGCTCTGCGAGGTGCGCCTAGCGGTCCACCCCGATGACACGGTCGACACGCTCGCTGAGCGCATCCATCGCCTCGAGTACACCTACTACCCTATCGTTGTCGCCGACTACCTCACACGTCCCGACCTTACGCCACTAGCTTAGTTGGGTTACTCCTCCGACGACTGATCAAGCGCTTTAAGCGCCTTGAACTTAGCCTGCATCGTCGGATTCTTGTAGGTGAGCTTGCGAATGGTTAGCCCCTCCGCCTTGTCATTGGCTAGGCGCAGGTTGTTTTCGCTGCCGATGAGATTGTCCTTGATCTTTTGCAAATGCTTGATCGAGTTGTCGATCTCTTCAATTGCTTTCTTAAACTTATCGCTCGCTAGGCGATAGTTACGCCCAAACTTGTCCTTGAACTCCTCTATATCCTCTTCAAAGTGTGTGATATCAATGGATTGTTGCTGCGCCTCAAAGAGTTGCTTCCGAATATCGAGGCTCTTGCGCGAGGTAGAGACCAAGAGCGTGATCAGCGGCACGAAGAATTGGGGGCGGATCACATACATCTTCTCGTAGCGGTGCGACTTGTCCACAATGCCCCCGTTGTAGAGCTCGCTGTCGGGCTCTAGGAGCGACACGAGGACGGCATACTCGCACCCCTTCTTGCGACGATCCTCGTCCAGCTTCTTGAGAAAGTCCTCGTTGCGATGCTTCGTGGCTGTCTCGTCAGCCTCGTTTTTCATCTCAAACATGATGGAGATGTACTCAGGCTCGCCCGCTCCCGCATAGTCGCGAAAGATAAAGTCCCCCTTGGTGCCACCGACCACTTCATTGTCCTTCTCAAAGTAAGCGTAGGGGTAAAAGGTCCTCAGCTTCTGCTCAAACTCTAGAGCGCAGTGCTGCTCCAGCGTCTCGCCTATCATCTTGGTGGAGAGACGCGCCTTGAGATCTCTGTAAAAGCTCACCTGCTCCTTCAGTCTCTCCTCCTGCTCCTTGTGCTGCTCCTGCAGCCGGCTAAGCTCTAGCTGAGCCTCCTTACTCTGCAGCTCCGCCTGAGATCGTAGCACGACGATCTCCTGCTCCTTAGCTTGTAGCGCTTTCTGGCTCTCAGCCTGGGCTTTTAGGCGTTCGTTATCCCGCAAGCTCTCTTGCTGCGCCAGCTCTGCATGGAGCTCCGTGATCGTTTTCTCCTTGTCTGCTAGAGCCAGTCGCAGCTCCACCTGGCTCTTCTCTCCCATAGCGTCTAGTCTGCTCTGGAGCTGTGCCAGCTCGGTGTCTCGCTGTGCCAGTCGCTCCTTGAGTGTCGCCTCAGCCTGCGCCACGGCGAGCTGTTGCCCCTGTCGGCTCCGCTCCTCTACGAGTGCGATCCGCTCAGCGAGCGCCTTCTCAAAGGCCTCGCCACGCACCTGCTCTAGGAGCTGCGCATAGCCACGCTCGTCAATACTAAACGGCTTATTGCAATTCGGACAAATCAATTCGTGCATATCTTATCTCAGGTCTCTCTAAAAAGGTTGATTCAAGTGAAGACAAAGATACTCTTTTCCGCAAATCTCTCTGAGAGAGGCGCAGAAGACTTCAGGGCTGACGCATTATAATCCTTTCCTCTGGGGACTACATATGATGCCCCCGAGGAAATCAAAAAACTCCACGGAGCAAACGAAAATTTTCCACGGAACCGAGAAATAAAAGTTCGGAAGAATGAAATGAAACTTCGGAAGAAAGGAATCAAAGTTCCGAAGAATTTTTCCGTTCCTCGCTGAAGATTCGAAGATCTCCACCGAGGGATTGTTCGGTTTCCTTGATAGTACCGTAGATGCACTCATCCTGCGTAATGCGTCAGCTCTGTACAAAATTTGCACGACTCACAATAAATAGGTATCTTTGTGGTGGTAATAAAACCGCTTAACCTTTTAGAATACCTATATATGAGTACAAAATCAATCAAAGGTACACGTACCGAACAGAACCTCCTCAAGTCATTTGCTGGAGAGTCTCAAGCTAGAAATCGCTATACATACTTCGCTGGAGTAGCTCGCAAGGAGGGATATCGTCAGATCGAGGCTGTTTTCCTAGAGACTGCTGATCAGGAGAAGGAGCACGCTAAGCGCTTCTTCAAGTTCCTTGAGGGTGGTGAGCTAGAGATCACCGCAACCTTCCCTGCTGGTGTCATCGGCACCACTGCTGAGAACCTCAAGGCTGCAGCTGCTGGTGAGCACTGCGAGGCTGAGGAGATGTATCCTGAGTTCGCTGACATCGCAGACGAGGAGGGATTTAAAGAAATTGCTGCCGTCTATCGCAACGTAGCCAAGGCTGAGCATCAGCACGAGATGCGCTACCTCAAGCTCCTAGAGCGTGTCGAGTCTGGCAAGTACTTCGAGCGTGACGAGGAGATCTACTGGCAGTGCCGTAACTGCGGCTTCGTGGTCAAGGCTAAGAAGGCACCCGCTAAGTGTCCTGCTTGTGCACACCCACAGGAGTTCTTCGAGCCAATGCGCGACAACTACTAAAAAGTATCGCATAGGCTGTCCGCCTATACAGATCAAGCCCAGCAGACTCTTCGTTTGCTGGGCTTGATTCGTTTAGTACCTCTAGAGAAAAAGAAAGCACTCAGACGAGCGCACGGAAGAGCTGCACGAAAGCCTCCGCCATCGCCTCACGTGTATACTGCTGATAGTGGTCGGTAAAGGTCTCTCTCGGTAGCGCCTCGCCACGCTCTAGACGCTCCAAGTGATGTGCGACAAACGCTACGACCTGCACTACATCGGTAGCAGCGAGCGCTCCGCCATGTGCTCGGAGTATCTGTGCTACAACGCTCTCGTCGCTCTCCACCATCAGGATAGGCCGATGCATCGCCATCGCTTCAAAGAGCTTGGTCGTCACCATCCCATGTGGTCCCTCGGGCTGCTCACGACGGCCTAAGAGGAGGAGCATATCGGCCTGAGCCAGTAGCTTCGGCACCTCAGCGTAAGGTACCATTGCGTGAAAGTGCTGCGCAGCTCGTACACTAGGAGGGTACGCTTCTAGGAGTTGCTCAAGGAGCTGCTGCGAAGCGTTGTCACAATACCAATGCACCTCGACAGCTCCACGCTGAACCCACTTGTCTAGCGCCTCCTCTTGTAGCGCCTCTAGAAGCAACGTCGGGTCCCGCATCTCTAGCGATAGGAGACGTCCCGTATAGACGATGCGTAGCGGTAACTGTGGGGACCGCTCGGGCTGTGCTACGAAGAGCCCCTCGTCATATCCATTCGGTATGCAGAGGACTCGCTGCTCTGGATGGAGCTCTTGCAACTGATTGCGGTGCCACTCGGAGACGGTCACGATGGCGGAGGCTTGGCGCAGCGCTTCTGTCCGAGCTTTGATGAAGCTAGCTCGAAGCCAGCTGTAGAGCTTTCGGCGCAAAGGTAGCCAGCGTGGTAGCGGTGCTGGAAGAAAGCCTTCGGGTGTGTACTCCTCGACGATGTCTCGGCAGTCCATCACAGCGGGTAGCCCCATTTTCCGTGCCAAGCGAGCGACCGCTGGTAGCGGGAAGGTGCGATAGCTCATTCCCACGATCAGCTCATATTGTGTCAAGTCGTAATGCTGACGCAAGTGCCGTACGAGGCGCCTGCTCTTCACCTGCCAGAGCGCATCAGCGAGCGCATAGAGCGACCTTCCCCTCTTGGGAGCTAATAGTACACGCTCTAGACGGTGTGCAGGCAAACTACTCGTGCGCTCCACAGAGCCGTGAGAGCCTTGGTGATCCCCTCTGATCTCTTCGCTCACCACGTCCACCTGCCACTCTTGCTGGGGGAGGCGCTGCAGGAGTGCCGTGATGCGAGGCGCAAACTGCGGGGGCAGCAGATCGGTCAGTAGCAGGATACGGTGAGGAAGCATAGGAGCGCAAGGACTATAACCCAACGATGTCCGTCGCAGGCGAGAGCTTGATGATCTGTCGCAACAAAGCTCGGTAGAGACGCGTGTGGTAAATGTGAGGATCGTCTAGTAGCAGGTTCTCATTGTGAAAGAGTAGCGTCACCTCGCCATGATAGCGATACGTCTGATTGACCATTGCCAGAGCCACCCGCTCAGCCTCTGCGTAGTCGAGGTGCATATACTTCTCATCATGTAGCGTGTAGTCCATCACCGTGAGCGGGTGCAGGATCAAGTCCGTGACCACCATACTCTGAGGATTGATAAAGCGCACAGGACGCGACGTACCCAGCCTAAAGCCCGCCACATCAGCGTAGCTCATGGAGTAGTCATGATAGATGCCAGCCCCGAGGAGCGCATTGTAGTCCTCAGGCTCACGCACCGCTAGGTAGTGATGACGAGAGCAGGTGACGGGCTCGCCTAGCTCTTTTTCCAGTTCTTCCTTAGCCGCTTCCACCGCATCTGGGTGCTCCGAGCAGTAGAGGTTTAGATGGAGACCAAACTCCACCTTGCGTCTCCTTGCCAATCGCATGATGGCTGCTACCTTATGATTACGTAGCGTGTAGTTGGGCTTGTCCAGTGGATGCGGACTAGGAGTTTTGATGAAAAAGATCGTTCGCACAGGGATAGCGCACTTACGCTGTGTCTCCACATTCCAGTCCAGGAAGCGTCCATAGCTAAAGAAGAGATCCTCACTAGCCCGCGAGAATGTATTGCGATAAGCGGCCCGCAGCGAGAGCCGCTCCTTGAGGAGGAGGCGCAGGAAGCCCCGCACACCCGAGCTGTAGTAGGGTTGGTCTAGATCATGTGTGAGCGACACCGAGCTAAAGCCGGGCTCCATCGGCTGTACCGCCAGACCTATCTCACGCATCAGTCGTCGTAGCTCCGCAGCATACTCATCCACCAGTGGACGCTCCAGAAAGCCCGCACGATAGCCCAGCGACTCCCGTCCTGGGAAGCGACCATGCTGATCCCTCCGCTTACGATAGTACATCTCCTCGTAGCGAGACAGTAGGAAGTAGCTACTCGCCACGAGGTCTGCGTAGATAATAAGACGTGTGCCATAAGGCGTCTCTAGGCTCTCCTCGCGAGGCTCCCCAAAGAGTAGCGGCATCCTATGCCACTCGGCGAGAGGTAGTGTGGGCATCGACTCGGCACGACCATACTGCTCATAGTCAAAGAAGCCCGACGGGACGATCACCACACGATGATACGGCTTCGCCTCCTCAGGCCGGCAGTAGGCGACGTAGTCAGGTGAGCGTTGCATCTGAGCGTGACGCGAGATGCGGATCTTGCCCGAGATGTCGAGCGGGATCGCATCTCCGAGTAGGAAGGAGAGGATATATTCTGTCGCCTCGTAGTGTCGCATATAGATAAGTCAATAGAGATACCGTAGATAGTACCGACGCAATTGCAGACGCATGGGCAGCGTCTGACGCCCCGCCTGCAGGCGCAGGTAAGGGTGTGGCACAGCTCCGAAGCTGCGAAAGAAGAAAGCGATGCCTGCCTGCATCGATCCCTCAAAGTCAAAGGTGTGACACCCCGTCTCTCGGCTCCATACGATGAGCCTATCCAGTAGCAGAGCCATCGCATCCTCGCCCTCAGGCGTCCTATCCTGTCCCCCCGCAATGTAGTAGGCAGTGCCAGCATGATGCGCCACAAAGGCTCCAGCCATAGGCTCCTTCGTCTGAGGTGAGAGCAGGAGCAGGACGGCACCCTGCTGATGTGCCACAGCAGCCGTCACCAGTCGCCTCAGCGAGGAGGCGCAGAGACGGTCTCCACCGCTACGCTGCAAGCTCTTACGACAGAGCTCCACCAACATTTCCGCACAAGTTGCCACATTCGTCTCCTCAGCCCAAAGTTCTCGTAAACCCAAGGCAGTGGCGCGACGCACCTTTCGCTGGATCAAACTATTGTACAGCTCTTGGGGCGACCTTTGCGTCAAGTCTAGAAGATGCGTATAGGCGACCGAGCTACGCCACGCTCCCGCAGGCGTCTCACACGGGAGCCAGTCCCAATAGTCGAGCGGTAAGTGCGCCTCTATATAACGTAGTGATGAGGGAAGTGCCTCGCTAAGCGCTTTCATAGCGGCGAGGTGAGCAATGTATCGATCTCGATCAAAAGGCTCCTCCCCCACTGCTCCCAAACGATCACTCAGTGGGCCCGCAAACTGACAGTAAGGAGGCACGATCAGGTGCCGTTGCGTAGGCATAAAGAGAGGCCACGCCAGCGTCGGAGCACCCTCCTTAGTCTCCGCCGTAGTGAGTACATCCATCTCTCCCATCCCCGATGCTGCTAGGAGCCACCAGGGCTGCACATAGAGCGGTAGCGAAGGGGTCTCAGCACACCATCGCACGTACCGCTCACTAGAGAGGGAGAAATGACTGACGGAGAGACTCACAATATACTGAGCAACTTCAGGGTTAGAGAATTAGTCAGCACAGCACGTAGCTCATAAGCCTCCTTAGGCTATACGCTAGATATCAAAGTCTTCGTCGACCAGCTGATCCGTCGTGTCTGGGGCTTCGCCCTCCTCACCTTCGTCAGCCTCTTGCGAGAGATGCAGCTTACCCTCATGAGCCAGCTGATCCATCACCTGCTGAGCCACTTCGTCGGCCAGCTCAGGATTGTCATCCAAGAGCTCCTTGACAGCATCACGACCTTGACCTATGTTATTGCCTTGATAGGAGAACCACGAGCCACTCTTCTTGAGGATACCCATGTCGGTAGCCGCATCAATGATCTCACCTACACGGTTGATGCCCTGACCGAAGAGTATATCAAACTCAGCACGACGGAAGGGAGGAGCCACCTTGTTCTTGACCACACGCACACTCGTCACCTTGCCGACCACATCGTCGCCCTTCTTAATCTGCTTGTAGGCACGTATGTCTAGGCGCACAGAGGAGTAAAACTTAAGCGCATTACCACCCGTCGTCACTTCGCTAGGACCCGTAGGGCTGTAGCCATTACCGATCTTCATACGGAGCTGATTGATGAAGATACAGCAAGTCTTAGAGCGACTCACAGCAGCCGTGATCTTGCGCATAGCACGAGACATGAGACGAGCGTGCAGACCCACCTGCGTGTCCCCCATCTCGCCCTCTATCTCCGCCTTTGGAGTCAGAGCCGCTACCGAGTCCACCACAAGAATGTCCACCGCCGACGAACGAATCAGTTGCTCCGCAATGTCTAGCGCCTGCTCACCATCATCAGGCTGAGAGATCCACAGACGGCTAATGTCCACTCCTAGAGCCTGTGCATAGGTCGGATCAAAAGCGTGCTCCGCATCAATGATCGCAGCGATACCGCCCAGCTTCTGCGCCTCGGCAATAGCGTGGATAGCCAGCGTCGTCTTACCCGAAGACTCTTGTCCAAAGATCTCAATGATACGTCCACGAGGGTAGCCCCCGACACCGAGAGCTATGTCGAGCGTCAAGCTCCCTGAGGGGATCACACTCACATCCTCCACGGCATCATCCGCCATATTCATAATAGCACCCTTGCCAAACTGTTTCTGTATACGCCCCATGGTAGTCTCCAGCGCCTTCATTTTCGCTGCGACATCTGTAATAGGAGGAGTGACGACAGTCCTCTCATTTTTCTTTGCCATATTTACCTAGTCCTTAGTTGAATATCGGAGGTCCGGGAGCCAATGCTCTTAACCATATATAACCTCCCATACAAAGGTAATGAAAAAAGGGACATCTCATCCCTCGACACTGCTTAGCGAAACGTCGGGCATCCGTTGTCAAGTAACGGCTGTAGGGACGCACGATCTGTGCGTCCGTCCCCGTTAAAACCAACGACGCTGTAACATTTGATACAACGGACGCACAGATCGTGCGTCCCTACAGCCGTTACTCGTCCGATACCTCCGATCCCTCACCTCTGAGGAAATCGAAAATGCCTCGGTAGAAAATGGGAATCCGCCACAGAGGAATAAAAAAATTCTTCCGAACTTTGATTTGCTTCTTCCGAAGTTTCATTTCATTCTTCCGA
>NZ_CAMYEZ010000051.1 GCF_947254915.1 uncultured Porphyromonas sp.
GGCTTACGCCAGCTGAGTTACAGTCAGCCCCATTTGGCCACTCTGGTAACTGCCCCCTCGGTCGTCCAGATTGCTCTGTCAACGCCTTCGTGAGTGCAAAGGTACAAAAAACTTTTGTCTCTGCAACTGCCTAAGCACCTCAAATTGCTGAAAAGCATACGAGACATAGTAATCGGAGAGTTACCTCCCCCTTTCGGTACTATGCCTCATACGTCACTATATCATTGAGCGACTCTCTATTATCGCTGAGCGAGCTTTGCATTGACGAGATAGATACCCTTCTCACCAGCCATACGTAGCTGATCTATAATGCCGAGGACAGTGTTTTCCTCCTCAACCTGCTCATCGATATAGCGCTTAAAGAACGAGCTAGTAGCGTAGTCGCTAGCCTCTAGAGCCTCTTTATAGATATTGTGTATCAGCTCTGTGACGTGGCACTCGTGCTTGTAAGCTGCCTCAAAGAGCTCTAGGGGAGTGCCATGGTGCTGGGGCATCTCGGCTACACCCGTTAGCTGTGGGTGCCCAGAGCGTAGCTGTAGGTAGTGAGCGATCTCAAGGGCATGCTCGATTTCCTCGTGATACTGCTGGAGGAACCAATGAGCAAAGCCATCATAACCCTCTTCTTCCATCTGGAAGGACATTGAGAGGTAAAGGTATGCTGCGTGAAACTCTGCGTTAATTTGTGCGTTGACCAAAGTGGCCATCTTGTCGTTGATCTTCATACTGTTTTGATTTGAGTTTTACTTTGCGGACGTCTTCTTCATCCAACAGTGCAAATATAACAAATATTCTTCAGCTGTAGACTATTTGCACCTCGCAATTTCCGACATTGCGAGGTCTCAATCTGAAATTGCGCAAGGGCTGACGCATTATATCTAGGTAGTCTACTAACTACGCTTGACAACAACTCTGGGATATATGGATGGAGCCTGGTTTCATAGCGCTATCAATACTCATACACCTTTGCTAAGTCCAATATCTACCGAGGAATTTCCCAATAGCTCACGAGAATACGAAAATTCTCCACGGAGGGGCGAAATAAAACTTCGGAAGAATGAAATGAAACTTCGGAAGAATGAAATGAAACTTCGGAAGAATGAAATGAAAGTTCCGAAGATTTTTTCGTATCCTCGCAGGATAATCTAGAATATCTACGGAGGGATTTCCCGATTTCCTTCACCTTCAGATTTCTATCATAGAGACGTGGAGGCACTCGTCCTCTATAATGCCTCAGCCCTGCTCTGTGGCACAACTGTTTTTGTTGAGTTGATTGCTTTTAGTACCTTTGCTAGCGATTTTGGTTAGTGGAGAGGTGCGCCCCTCCACTCTAAGAGGGAATCAGGTGCAAATCCTGAGCAAACCCGTTGCTGTAAAGCTCCCCAAAGGCTAATGTGTCATCAACTTGATGAAGCCACTGCCCCGCTAACGTCACTCAGGGGTGGGAAGGATACACCTTAGCGAGCTAAGCCAGAAGACCTGCCACGATCCTTTTTCTATCAGTCTGCAACGTGGACTTTGCAGCACGATACGCTTGAGGCAAGGGGGCGCTCGTACGCTCTCTGGCACTGGATGACTAGGATAGGTGCTCCTAGTCCGTGGCTCTTTGAGCCGTTAAGTCGTAGAGTCGTAGAGTCTGCCACGCTGTACTGATACAGTATGTTAGTTCCCCTAGACTCTACGATATGAGATATATCTACTCACTTGTACTGCACGCCCTCACCTCTCTACTCCTCCTAGGGGTGGCGACACTCTCTGCTCAGGAGAGTCGCATCACGGAGGTGGTCGCTTACCACCCAGCTCCCGGACAATTTATGGGGAGCGAAGTGATGGCAAGCAAGGGTGTAACAACTTATCAAGAGCTACTCCAGCAAGCTCAGCGCATCCTCGTCCAGGATGGGCGCTTCCTCTCTCTCGGCGGGTGGGGTGGCTACATCATCGTTCGCATCCAGCCCGCATTGGTCAATCAGCCCAACCAAGCAGACTTTGCGATACAGGGCAATGCTTTCATCGGCAATGCGGAGCCAGGGATTATCTATGTGAGCCAAGATGCCAATGGTAACGGACTGGCGGACGACCCGTGGTACCGCATTCGTGGCAGCGAGGACTATCGGAGCAACCTGGACTACGCAATCACCTACTACAAGCCAAAAGACCCATACAACGACCCCATCGCTTGGAGCGACTCGGAGGGAGAGTCGGGACTCATACCGCGCAATAAGTACCACACGACAAATAGCTACTACCCGCTCTGGGAGGGTGACAAAGTAACCTTCTCGGGGGTCCGCCTACCGGACTGTATGAAGCAAGAGCATGAGGGAGGCCTTTGGGAGTCTCAGCCTTACGCTTATGGCTATGCGGACAATCACCCTAACGGTTCCTTGGGTAGTCACATTGATATAGACAGTGCGGTCAATGCTGCGGGTGAGCTGGTACACCTAGATCGTATCGACTTCCTCAAGGTGCAGACGGGCGTCCACCAGCAGACCGATGAGACGGGCGAAGTCTCGACCGAGTTTGCGGGCATCAAGCCCCTCGCCAAGGGCACCAGCATCACTTCCCCCACTACAGCGACACCAGCCGTGCATCTCTTCTATAGCGACAACCAGCTATATGTCGAGAGCGAAGTGACGGGTACGCTATACCTATATAATATAGATGGGCAACTCGTCCTGACGCACCCGCTCTCTGTGGGTAGCGAGACGGTCACTCTGCCCGCTATGAGCGATTGCTATGTCGCACTCTTACGCCTAGAGGGCGGAGCCCGTGCGACTTATCGTATATGCAGACAATAACAAACTATATATTCACTCAATTACTATGCAAAGAACAGTAACGACAACGCTCCTACTACTCTGCTGGTTACTTCTGCCACCGATCGTGTGGGGACAAGAGGACAACACGCTCTTGATGCCCACGTCGATCTATGGCAATAACGAGCATAAAGTGGGAGACACCCCGCTGATCCTCTACGATAGTGGAGGAGCCGATGGCAATGCCCAGGCAAACAAAGGAGGCAAGATTGTCTTCACGCCAGAGCAAGCAGGCAAATGTATTGAAATAGAGATACAGGAGCTTGCCTTAGCCAATCAAGACGAACTCTACATCCTCGAGGGCTATGTAGACTACAGTCCTTATAGAACTCCTAACGAGAGAGCCATTATTAGGAAGTTTGCCAAGGCGGACAGACCAACGCTTCCCCTCAAGCTTCGCTCCAGTGGCAAGTCCGGTCAGATAACGATCGGTAGCAAGACGAAGGCGAATCCAGGCGCAGGCTTTAAGATCATCGTACGCACGGTCGATCAGCCTGCAATCAAGATTGCCTCTATCCTAGAGGACAAGAGCGCTAGCCACGACCCCTACATCGGTGAGCAGTCGCTCATCGTCTCTAACCTCAAGATTACAACCGAGGGACTAGCCAAGGCTCCCAAGCTGACGGCTCTGCACTACAAGCTCAGCAACACAAAGCCGAGCGATATCACGGCGATATACCTCTACGAGGTGAACAGCCGTAAGCCCAAACAGCTAGACGCTGACAAGCTACTCGGCAAGACAACCGAAATCTCTGCCGAGGGTACGATCACACTCTCTAAGGAGTACACGCTCTCTGAGCCTAACCATGCTCTAGTTCTGGTCGTTGACCTCAAGAGCGACGTGGCGGCTGGTAGCCGTATCGATGTTGCTACGACGAAGCTCACGACGACTCTGGGCGATCACGCCGTAACGCTCCAAGAGCCTAAACCGCTCACCGTAGAGGATGCCTACGCGCTTGCTAAGACTCCGAAAACCTACACCGTAGGCAACAAGTCTCTGACACTATACGATGATGGTGGTAAGTATGAGCCGATCAGCGAGAAGTTTGACGGATACGCTGTCTTCAAGCCTGAGACCACTGGCAAGGTGATCCAGGTAGACTTTACAAAGCTAGATCTTTTTGGCTACTCTTCTATCAATCGTGCTGACCTCGTTGAGGTATACAATGGCTCAGCGGTCAATGCTGATAACCTCATCATCAAGCTCAACAAGGAGAAGGCTTACAAGGTAACTTCTACAGCTTCTGACGGGAGCCTAACGATCCGTCTCGTAACGAATACGGGGACTCCCAAGGCTGGCTTTGAGGCTCTAGTCTCTCAGATCGCTCCTCTGCCTATGGCGGTCGACTCGCTCTCGGGTAGAACCATTGAGGTCGACACTTTTGCGATGCCTATCAATGCAAGCGTCAAGAAGGTCGGCATGGTTGCCTTCACGCTCGTCGCTCAGGGAACCAAAGACCCTGTCACATTGCAGCGTCTAGACCTAAGCTCTATAAGCAAGAAGACAGACATCGCTCAGGTGGCTCTCTACTACAGCCCTATCGTAGATGACTTTACGAAGGCTAAGGAGATCGCTCGCTGGGACTTTGCCCAGGCACTCACCGCCACACTCCCCACACCTCAAGCACTGCGCGAGGGGGCTAACCACTTCTACCTAGTCGTAGACCTCCAGGAGACTGCGAGCAAGGGAGGCAAGGTCAACCTATCCATTGATAAGATCCACATCTCGTCAGGCGAGAAGACGCTACCCGAGCAGCAGCGCACCCGCACAGAGGCTCTAGAGGTAATGAATAAGATGGTGCTCACCCTCGGTAAGCATCATGTCAAGGTATACGAGCCTTGGGACTTTACGCCTCAGCTCAAGCACAGCCTTACCACGGGATATGACACCGACGCAGGCGAGCGTAGCGTCACCTTTGAGGCGACCGCTCCAGACAACGTCATCCAGCTAGACATCAATAAGTGGGACTTTTACTACACCTCCTGGGGTAGCAAGCCTACGCTCCGGATTTATGACGGTGAGGATGCCACAGCTCCTCTGCTCTTTGAGCTAAAGCCCAACAAGGATGCCTACAAGACGAAACCTGCCGACTACATCCGCTCTACGCAGAAGGCTCTGACCTTCGTCTTTGACGCTAAAGGTGGTTCCGGCTCGCTAGGCTGGCGTGGTCAGGTCAAGCAGTACCTGCCACAGGATATGAAGGTGGACTCAGCCGCTGCAAAGCAGATCGAGCTTCCCTTCATCGCTGTCGGCTCAGATCTGAACCCTGTCTTAGCTCTTGACATACATACGATCGGTGACCGCAAGCCGATCCTCGTAGATGGTCTCACGGTAGACCTCAAGGGTGGCGCTCCTCAGATCAAGCGTGTGGCTCTCTACGCTACTACGGCTGAGGGCACACTCGATGCGAACAAGCTCATCGCAGAGGCTCAGGTGGAGCCAATGATGAAAAGCGTCGACCTCCCAGCCGATGCACTAGCGCAAAACGGCACGCTGAAGGAGTTTGCCAATAACTATATCCTCGCAATAGACATTCGCAAGGATGCTCCATTAACAGAGAGTATAGACGTGGCTATCGCCAAGCTAACTGTATCTGGTAAGCCTATTACCGTCCGTGACGCTGATCCTAAGGGATCGTACAAGCTGGTCAACATCTTCAATCACCCAGCCTCAGGCGACAACAAAGTGGTGACCGTCACCACGCCCCTATCGTACTACGACGAGGGCGGTCCCGATGGCAAGGTGCTCAAGAACACAGGGTCGTACGTGACCTTCCTCCCAGCCCATGAAGGCGAGGTGGTAACCCTCACGATCGACTCAATAAATCTACGAAGAGCCACCTTCGGCATCTACTCTGGACGTGACCACACGGTCAAGAGCAAGCTGCTCTCCACAGGTGACAACAATATACTCAAGCAGACTGGTGTCAGAACCTTCACCTCGCAAGAGCAGGACGGCTCTCTGACGGTCTACTTCAAGGGTTCAGATACTTACACTTTCGGGTGGGCTGCTCGTGTAGAGAGCGTCAAGCCTCGCGACCTTTTTGTTGAGAAGGTCTCCGCCACGGCTCTCCCCGTAGACAAGCAGGGCATACTCTCGGGTAGCTCACTGCCCGCTGTACGCATCGACCTAACCACCGCTGGAGAGAAGGGCAAGACGACCCTCGAGAAGCTACAGCTAGAGATCTCTAGCGAAGGCATTAAGGAGCTCGCACTATACGCTACAGGAGCTATCAGTGAGTTTGATGAAGCTCATCTGATCGCAACGGTCAAGCCACAAACTACGCAGACGGAGGTCATCTTTAAGTTTGACCCCGCCGATATACTGAAGCTACCACGCACGCAGTACTACTGGGTCAAGGCTCAGCTCGCTGGCGACCTCAAGGTAGGTACTCCTATCTCGGTTGCCGCCAAGAGTGTGACCATCGGAGGTTCCAAGTACGATGTAAAGCAGGAGAAGCCCTTTGACACGAAGACGCGCAAGGGTGGACTCCAAGGCACGCTCCGTGTCGGCTCTAGCAGTGCTGCCTCCTACAAGAGTCTAGCTGCAGCCGCTAAGGATCTGACCAAGCAGGGAATCTCTGGCGCCGTCACCGTAGAGGTCGAGCCAGGTGAGTATCCCGAGGCAGTCCTCCTAGAGCGTATCCCTGGAGCTTCTGCCAAGAACAGCATCACCATCGTTGGTCTCGGCAACTCTCGTGACGAGGTCGTCCTCTCTGCCAATGGGTATAACAAGCCTACTGGAGACGATGCCCACCGACGTGCTTATGGTGTGATGACCGTACGCAATACCCCCTACGTGACGCTACGCAATATGACGATCCACTCAACAGACCTCGGCTTCCCAACGATGGTCTACGTACAGGAGAACTCGTCGCACTTCACGATGGATAATTGCCATGTCTACACCAAGAACACGAGCAATATGAACTACAACATGTCTCCAAGCCTTGTTAAGGTAGAGGGAGCTAGCAACCCACACGCACAGAGCTGTGATGTCTTGGTTGAGAACTCGCTCTTTGAGGGTGGACACATTGCTCTACAGATCGGTGGTACAACGACAGTTGCCAACCCCGTGGGTAAGGGCTACACGGTGCGCAACAACCGCTTCGTAGATCATAGCGGTAAGGCTATCTACGTCACACGTGCCTCCGAGGTACTTATCGAGGGCAACGAGATGGTACAGCAGATTGCTCCTCAGAGGGATTACAGCGGTATTGATGCGACCTTCCACACGGATGCTAAGATCATCGGCAACGACTTTGACCTAACACAGCCGAAAGCTTATAAACTCAGCAACCTCGTCGGTATCAATGTCCGTGAGGTACAAGGCGAGGGGCTACTCGTCGCCAACAATGTGATCCGCATCACACGTGGCTCTGCTACTAGCCGAGCTTTTGCAGCGAGCAATGTAACGGGACTGAACTTTGTCTTCAACACCGCTATAGCTCGTGAAGGCAAGAGTACAGCACTCCTCATGCTCAACAATACGATTGCCTCGTCTCTCATCTCAGACAATATCCTGCAGAACCGAGACGGTGGAAGCATCCTCTTTAGCAATCAACCGCTCCCCAACGAGCAGCTCACTTGCGACCGCAATGCGCTCTACACTTCTGACAGCAAGGGCGTACTCATCACCGCTAAGGGTAAGAAGTACGACGCAACCAACTATCAGCAGGCAACAAAGAGCACAGCATCCAAGGTCGTAGAGGTACCCTTCGTCTCTGACAAGGTGCTCTACCCGAAGGATATGACCGTACTGCCACAGGGTGCTCCGCACGCTGCTATCACAACGGACATCCTCGGCACAGCTCGTGACAAAGATCATCCGACCGTTGGTGCTTACGAGCAGGATCCTAATGTAACCGACGAGGCTCCTAAGCTAACCAACAAACAGGTGGTTCGTGCGCTACATCAGTCCGCTACGATCTCTGTCGAGCCGGATCAAATGACCGACGTCTACCTGATGACGATTGTAAAGGGCGAGGAGGCTCCAGACGCTGCGAAGATACGAGACAAGGGCAGACACTTCACCGCTCTTGGCAAGCATACGACTGAGTTTACCATCATGGGGCTAGAGCCTGAGACCACTTATGAGGTCTATGGACTTCTCCATGGTACGCTCAATAATAAGGATGCCGAGCCTGAGCTCCTCTTCACCTTTACTACCAGCTATATGCCTACACGAGTAGCTACCTTTGAGAAGGACAACCGCACCATAGAAGGTGATGTCGTCTACTCAGGGACCAATAGCTTCGCAGGAGTCAAGGTCGTCGAGGACTTCACCCGCTCACTCAATCAGATTGCTGAGATGGCGGGCGATAAGGTGACCATCACCGTGACCAACTCTAATGGCAAGATACCACAGCGAGGCTTCTCGCTCATGGCCGACCGCCCCGTCTATATGCGCATCGATGGCGGTACGCGTATCACGCTCCCCGCTACTGAGCAGGAGTGGGCATACGTAGACCTCGCTCAGAGAGGCGACATCCGTGAGGTGACCCTCGAGAGCCGTGGTAAGCTATGGATCGACGACTACAACGGCGACGCCCTCGCTATGCAGCTTGCAATCGCTCCCGTAAGCATCAATCTCGGGCAGCAGGCTCAGCTGACGGCTGAGGTGATCCGTGGCGTGGCTCCTTATAGCTACGAGTGGTCACAGGGCGACTCGCTACAGACTGTCTCCGTAGCTCCTACGCAGACGACACGCTACAGTGTCACTGTGACGGACGCTGCTGGTAGCCAAGTGACTGAGAGCGTCTATGTCTACGTCAATGGACTACACGGCGAGCCGATGGTGGCAACCTTTGAGGAGGAGCCACTCTCTAGCGAGGAGCCTTACAATCAGAAGGCACCATTCGGTAGTGGTTCGTTTGCTTTCTCCAACAGCTACAACGCTGAGTGGAAGAGCTGGAGCGGCTTTGCCCTAGCAGCTAGTGCCGATACAATCTACTCGGGCGACTTGACGCAGCAGTACAACAACGTCATCGGTGGCGGTCAGGAGCTGGAGGGTAAGTCCAAGCAGTATGCCGTGGCTTACTGCCCAGGTGATAATCCTGCATGGGGTACTTACAACCCCGTCGTCACGGTCATGCCTGGTAGCGACCGCAAGGTGCAGCTCGAGGGTGTCTATCTGACCAACACGGCCTGGGTCAAGAGCTTTGCTACCAGGGGCGACAAGAACTTCGGTCGTCCCGCCTTTGAGGAGGGGAGCTTCTTTATCGTGACCATCACGGCTGACAATGGTAAGAAGGTCGAGGTACCACTCATCGACTATCGCAATAAGAAGCGCGAAGTGGTCAACGACTGGAAGTGGGTCGACCTCTCCTCTCTCGGCGAGGTCAAGACGCTCAAGTTCTCCATCTTGTCGAGCGACAGCTATGCGCCTAGCTACTTTGCTATGGACAACCTGCACATCAAGCAGGATGCCTCTGCAAAGCCCGCCAAGGAGCAGATAGTGCTTGAGGTGATGGCAACAACCGAAACAACAGCGCAGGTACGCTGGCAGGCACTCCCCACGCAGGTGAGCTACACCGTAAGCTATCGTCCTGTAGGTGCTGACGCTAGTGCGACGCAGACGATGCGCCTCGATCCTACGCAGCAGCTCCGCTCACTAGAGCTTCGTGACGGCTACGTCTACACCACCCTCGAGGGGCTACAGATGGGTACACGCTATGAGGTCACCGTCGAGGCGACCATCATGCCCGCTATGCAGACGGTCGCTCAGGGTAAGACCACCTTCACGACTCAGGCTATTGATGGTAAGCTAGATGCTAAGCTCGTAGCAGGCTCACTGCAGGCTCAGAGCTTCTCTATCTCCTTTGCTACGATTGACAAGGCTGAGAGCTATACGGTTAATCTGGCTAAGGTGGACAAGGAGGGTAATACTAAGGCTGTCGATATCATCAGCATCGCTGCTGACGGCTCGCCTCTAGGCGAACTCTCACCACTCCAGGGTCCGCCCACGCTACAAGATGGTCGCATCACGCTACCGTTCGTTGATCTCAGCGAGCAGACCGCTTACCGTGTGACCGTCTCTGCTCGTCAGGGTGAGACGAAACTCTGCTCTGAGCAGCTCATCATCGTCACCCCACAGGCTACAGCCATCGACGCTATCGACGGCGAGACGGCACGTGTCGTAGCCACTCCCGAGGGTATCCTCGTGATGGGTCTACAGGGTGCGACCATCGAGCTGTATACAGCTAGCGGTGCTCAGATAGGTCGCTACCAGATCACCGAGCCTGAGCAACTCATCGCTGAGCAGCTCCAGTCTGGTATCTACATCGTCGCAGCCCACAAGGCAGACGCAGTACGTACCTTCCGACTGATCTTCTAGCGATAAGCTATACACGGAGCCTTAGCTCCACACGCTTCGTAGCCCCACTCGGTCCTCGTGCCGGGTGGGGCTACTGCTTGGTGCGGGGGGCTCTCCTACCCGCCCCAAACTCACTCCACAAGCGACAATAAGGAACACTATCCAAGTTTTCCAAAATCACTCCTCCGTAGGAAACTTATCTTTCCTCCATAGGAAACAGCCATCGTCCACGGAGGAATGAGAAAATTCTTCGGAACTTTGATTTCATTCTTCCGAAGTTTTATTTCATTCTTCCGAAGTTTTATATCCCGGCTCCGTGGAGAATATCCGTTTTCCACCGAGCTATTGGGAATTTCCTCGGTAGGCGCTACTCTGTATCGCTTATTTTGCTAACTTTGCTCCTACTGCGAGAGGTTAGCTAGTGCAAGCCATTTACGGTATATGGTGCGCCTTCTGACCACTCGCTACGAATCCCCAACGGCAGCACGGGTAGCGCTACAATAGGGCGCACGCAACCTGCCAACAATACTTTCAAACAATCTAACGACACAATAAAACTATGGCAACTTTATCACCCGAACTTATACAGCAAGCACAGGAGCGTGCCAAGCAGTGGCTCGAGCCCGCTTTCGATAGTGAGACACGTCAGCAAGTAGAGGCTCTCCTTGCGGCTGAGGACAAGACGCCTCTCGTGGAGGCTTTCTACCAAGTACTAGAGTTTGGCACGGGCGGCCTGCGAGGCATCATGGGCGCTGGTACCAACCGCATGAATAAGTACACCGTCGGTATGGCTACGCAGGGCTTGGCAAACTACCTCCTGCAGTGCTTCGCTGGCGAAGAGATCTCCGTAGCTATCGGCTACGATGGACGCAACAACAGCCCCTTCTTCGCTCAGACGACGGCTGACGTGCTCACGGCAAACGGCATCAAGGTCTACCTCTACGATGCGCTGCGCCCTACCCCGATGGTTTCCTATGCGATCCGTCAGCTGGGCTGCAAGAGTGGCGTCATGGTGACTGCCTCGCACAATCCCAAGGAGTACAACGGCTACAAGGTCTTCTGGAGCGACGGTGCTCAGATCATCGCCCCGCACGACAAGGCAATCGTCAATGAGGTGAAGAGCATCACAGACATTGACCAAGTGAAGTGGCAAGGCAATCCAGCACTCGTCGAGATGATCGGAGCCGAGATGGACGACCGCTTCATCCATGATGTCTGTACCCTATCGCTCTCGCCTGAGTCGGTGCAGCGTCACAGTGATATGGCGATCGTCTATACACCCATTCACGGTACTGGCGTACGTATCGTACCTCGTGCGCTAGAGGCTTTTGGCTTTAAGAATATCATCCATGTGCCAGAGCAAGATGTGATCGACGGCAACTTCCCGACGGTCATCTCGCCGAATCCCGAGGAGCCCGCAGCGATGAAGCTGGCGATGGAGCGTGCCGAGGCTACGGGCGCTGATCTCGTCCTAGCGAGTGACCCTGATGGTGACCGCATCGGTGTCGCTGTGCGCAACGAGCAGGGTGAGCTACACCTGATCAATGGTAATCAGATCTGCGCCCTCCTGACCTACTACACGATAGCCCGCCGCAAGGAGATGGGCGACCTGCGTCCCGATGACTTTGTGGTCAAGACGATTGTGACCACGGAGCTGATCCCCGCCATTGCCAAGGACTACGGTGTAGAGTGCATGGACTGCTACACAGGCTTTAAGTGGATCGCCAACGAGGTGCGTGAGCAGGAGGGCAAGCGCCGCTACATAGGTGGTGGCGAGGAGAGCTACGGCTACCTCTGGGAGACCTTCGTACGAGACAAGAGTTCGGTGTCAGCTTGCTCTATCTTTGCAGAGCTGACGGCATGGGCACTGGACAAGGGGTTGACCATTGATAAGCTTTTGGAGAAGATTTACAACGAGCATGGCTACTTCCTTGAGAAGGGCATCAGCGTAGTGCGCAAAGGCATCAAGGGCGCTCAGGAGATTAGCCAGATGATGGCCGACTACCGCTCCAACCCGATGAAGGAGCTGGCGGGCAGTCCCGTGGTGAAGATACTAGACTATCAGTCGCTCGAGGGTAAGTGTCTCAAGAGTGGCGAGACCTTCCCAATCAAGATGCCTGCGACCAGCAATGTGCTACAATACCACACGGCGGACGGAACGGTCCTCTCGATACGTCCCTCAGGTACGGAGCCTAAGATCAAGTACTACATTGGGGTCACCTACAAGCGTGGCACTGACCCTGCCTGCGACAATCCCGAGCAACTACTCCGTGATCGTATCCAGGCGATACGTGAGCAGCTAAGTATCTAAGAGCAGGTACACATTATTATATGGTTACAGACGACATCTACCGGCTCCTCTCTGAGCATCAGATCGCCCAAGCTGTCAAGCTACTAGGCGAGCAGATGCAGTCTCACGTGCGTATCCCCGTGGAGCAACGCGACCGCTACCACTCGGCAAAGCGTATCCTAGAGACGATGCTACAATACCTAGAGTCTCCGATACAAGACCCTGAGCTGGTGACGAACTACAGCTACCTGCTCCGGACGCTCTATGAGGTGACTGATGCACTACGAGATACGGAGTGGGTGGCTCAGTCGCCTCAATACGAGAAGCAATCAAACTACTACGCTCTACTGCTAGACAATGGAGGACTCGCAATGGTTGTCGAGCAACTGACGCTCCAGTCGAACCTCGCAACGGTTGACCGACCACGCTACGACGAACTGGTCAAGCGCCTCACGATGGGGCTCCTCTATACGCAGGAGTGGAGCGACGAGGTGGCCACTGCGCTAGACCAGCTAGACGACTACATACAGCAGGCAGCTCTCACGGCTGTCACCCTAGCCTTGCTACGCTCGTGGCACTGGGGCAAGCTCTGCTGGCTACTTGCTAAGCTGATGGAGACACGAGGCGAACAGACGATGGTGCGCATTCGTGCTGTCGTCGGGGTGCTCCTCGTCGGCGAACTATACAGTAGCCGTCTGGCACTCTATGAGGAGCAGCTTCCCTACAAGCCTCAGCAGATCGGCGAGGCGATTACCCTCGAGGAGTACGACATGATCTGGAGCCACCGTCTCCGCATGAAGTACACGCCACAAGTGGTGGAGTATGTGCAGAAGCTCTTCGGACGCTTCAACAGCCCAGAGTTTCAGCAGCGCTTTCAGGAGATTATCTCTTCGACGGGCGACAGTGAGGAGCCA
>NZ_CAMYEZ010000052.1 GCF_947254915.1 uncultured Porphyromonas sp.
CGCCTCGCGAACATAGCCATTGTCTGTAAAGCCAAAGGCAAAGGCAAGGCCTGGAGCCATCATGCCCTGCATTGGGTAGCCCTGCCCGCCTGCAGCCTTGATGTCGGGGAGGAAGCCGGGCAAGTGCAGCGACGAGGTACGGGTGTAGGTGAGGGAGATGTCGCGCAGGAAGGTGAGCAAGGAGATACCCGCATCAATGTATGGGTAGAGACGCTCCATGCGCATCTCACGAGCTTTGTCGGCAGCGTAGACGTTGACCCGGATCGTGACAGAGTCGGTGCCTGTAACGGTGATGCTGTTGGGATTGACCACAGCATACTTGACAGGGTAGTTGTGTCCGAGCGAATCCTTAGCGGTCACCTCGGGCTTAGCACTGCCGAGCTGGTGGTTGATGGTAATCGTCGTGTCGGGGCGTAGGACCACCTCTTTGGTAAAGCGCAATGGCGCAGGCTTCTTGCGCTGTGAGGCTGCGGAAGCTTTGTCTGCAGACTCCTGATCAGAGCGACTAGCACGAGTATCTCGGCGAGCGACGGAGCGGTTGTTTCGGCTGCTGCTCTTGTTCTGTCGCTTCTCGTAATCTTTGTACCAGTCGAACTTACGGTAGAGTGTTTGGAAGAGGATGTTGACCCGTCCATCGAGCTTCATTTGGTTGCGCACCACATTGCCCATGGAGGCGCCCTGCTGGGTCAAGGCTCCTCGGTCCCAATTGTACGAAGCCATATAGGTGGCGGTGGCTGAGACGAAGTCCATAAAGGGAATGAGTGCGAGCGGGAGCGTGTAGGTAGCGTTGGCAGTCTGGTTGTACTGCATCGGGAGCCCCCAACTGCGTATGCTCTGCCAGACGGAGTCGCGCCATAGCGTGTAGTCGTCGGGGGCTAGCTCACGATTGACCTGTACGTGTGGCTCTACGATGCGGGCATTGGTGCCAGAGTTAAAGGAGAGCTTGAGGTTGGTCGTGGGGTTCCAAACAATGTTTGCGGCACGCTGCCAGACGAAGTTCTGCACGAAGGTAGCTGGTAGCGACCAGTCAGCCACCGCTCCTCCGCCAGGCATGAGGTTGCGCACCTGATGCTCGCTGTAGTTGCGCAGGATGGAGCTGTTGAAAGCAAGTCGTGAGGGGAGATAGTTGATCTGATAACCTCTCAGCGTCGAGGTGACCGTGCGGACAGCCTCGGAGGCGTTCTTACCTTGCTGGAGCTTGTCAAAAGGCTTCCACGGAGCCACCACGGGCGTATACTGATACTGCGCCGTAGCTTGCCACGTGCGATTGCGGTCGTAGACAATCTCGGGGCTGTTCTTCTCGTCCCAAGACATCGAGTAGCCGAGCGTAATGTTGGCTGGGTCGTACGGCATCGGGGTCTTGCTCTGTATGTTGACCCCCACATTGGAGAGCGACAGCGCATGAGCCTGGGTACGTGTCAGTGCCATCGTCTTGATGGAGTCACGTACCGACTCGTTGGCAGCATTGTCGAGTGCCTCCGTGAGGAGCAGGTCTTGGTCTAGCGGGTTGTACTGCGGACGGATCACTTCGTCTTGGTAGCTGTAGTAGAGCGGTATGCGCACTTTCGCTTTCTCGGGGAAGAACTTACCCAGCTCTACCTGCGTTGAGAGGTTGAGGAAGCCGGTATCTTCTAGCTGTCTCTGCGCAAGAGACTGATCGAGTGCGCCAAAGCCCGCCGTACGGTAAGAGCCTCGGGCACTAAACGAACCTAGATCGCTCAGCTGCACCTGCAGATCGGCATTGGTCGCCCAGCCGCCCTGCTCTTGGTACTCGCTCAGGCGTAGCTCATTGACCCAGATCTCGGCACTCTTGATCTGACCAGCGCTGTTTCGCACACCGATCATGATGGTCTTGACATTGCTCAGCGAGGGATTACCCATCACGGTGACGGTGTTGCGAGGACGCTCAGCGTCGGGCACCGAGTAAGGCGTGTAGAGATCCGTCTCGCCATTAGCCTGCGCAGCGTTGCGTCGCATCTTGAGTCCCGTGAGAAGGTCAAAGCGAAAGTCTACTTTATTGTCCCGTGGCCAAACCATCTCTCGGTCCTTAGCATTGTCACTGTAAGTGCCGAAGGGGGTCAGCTCGAGGGGAACGCTGTATTCGTAATAGTTGTTCGTGTAGTCAGAGCCTAAGCGGAGGAAAGCGGTCATCTCGCCATTACCCGTGGGCGTCCCCTCCTCGGGAAGCTCCTCGGCATGGACAAATAGCTCGATGCGCTTGTAGCGACGTAGGTCTAGTCCCGTGTTCTTGTAGACAGCTCGTGCATCGCCTGGAGCTAGTCGCTTGATGCGTAAGCTGAGCGACTGCTCGTTCTGACGAATGGCTTGCGCCTGACTGGGGCTGACGCTACGAGAGACTCCTGGCGGAAGGATATAGTTGATCGGCTTGCGGTCACCGTTCTCCTCAATGTTGACCGTATTGACCTCCATCGTGCCGTTAGATATAGGCGTGACGGAGGGAGCGTGTAGCGGGCGGTCATACTGTCGCCACTCGCCACGCACCATCTTAAAGGTACCGAAGCGCAAGACCACAGGCTTGTCCCACTGCGTCAGGTAAAGGCGCATGAAGCGAATACTCTTGAGGTCGGCTATGCCCCCTACCCTGCGGGTCGGCTCTCGTACGGGGATCTTGAACTGATACCACTTGACCGTCTCTTGCTTGCCGTTCGCTAGCTTCACATTGACCGAGCGCTCGTCAACGATGTAGTTGCGCCCCACCTGCATCTCGGCAGGCGAGAGCGCTATCTCGTACTCGAAGTAACGCTCCTGCTCGTTGAGTGTGTTGTCTTGGTTGATGTCCTCCACATCAGGCACGACACGGCTCGCCACGCTGTAGGAGCCCGTCTCATTGGTTGCCTCAGCACTATTACCCTCGACCCCGTTGTAGTACTTGTATCGCTCGAGGATCGGCGACTGTAGCTGGTCATACCGCTCATCACGGTAGTGGCGGAAGCTATCACCCGCCGGATCATTCAGCGGACTCATCGGGTCGCCCTGCCACTGCTCGAGCACTTCGCCCGACACCTTGCCACGGATTGCGGAGAGATAGTTGGCATAAGCGGGGAAAGCTTTCTCCTGCTCAGAGCTTAGCCCATTGAAGCCCACATCTTGCTTGCTACGCGCCCCAGCGGCATTGTCAAAAGAGTAGCCAGCCGTCTGACGAATAGGCACGCGCCCCCAGACCGTCTCAATGGTTGCCGAGGGGTCATCGTTGAGCGGCATACCATTCTCAAAGAACTTCTTCTCATCCTTCAGCACCTCCTCCGACACCTCGCCCAGGTTGAAGAAGAGCTTGCCACTCGTCGGTGCCGTCTCGGGATAGATGAAGGGATCCATCATCCAGAACTCAATGTACTCGATATTGGCTGCCTCAAAGTCGCTTTGGTCTATCTTGCGCATCATACCGCCCCAGTTCTCCATTGGGTTGGCGAGCTTACCATCGCTACCGACCTGATCGCTGTTGAGGTTGTACGGACCACGCTCATTGGGATAGTAAGCGAGGCAGAGCGTCTGGAGGTAAGACTGCTGAGCAAAGTTCTCATCTCTATAGGGGAATAGCTCCGCCATACGCACCTCTCGCGAGTAATGGTTCGAGAGCATGTCGGGATTGTTCCGCAGATAAGAGGGTGTCAGCGAAGAGCCAGCACGGTTCAGCATTGGGTCTATGTAAAACCAGTTGAGCAAAGCTCGCCTATTGCCGTAGCGCAGATCATTGACCATTCGAGCCTCGGGGAAGAGATCCGCCGCCCCGTCCGCTGGGTCGTGCCACGGCGTAGAGCTGAGCATCCAGGCGTAGGGGTTCAGCAAGTCAATGCTACTTTGCGAAGTCTCGAAGTCGTCAATATAGCTATGTCCCTTGGTGTAGCGCCCCTCGTAGTGCCCTGGGATCAGGTGGGCAAACTCCATGTTGAGCGCAATCTCCGACGGCTTGGTCAAGTCTAGGAGCGGGATGTAGTCTAGGATACGCGTCAGCCACTGAGACTCGGTGCGCCACGAGAGATTAAGTCCCCAAAGGCTGTTTTGCATTGACTCACGTCCCATGGCAGGCTTGGCAGTCAGTGGCATCTCGCTGAGATACATAAAGGTACCGCCCAGCGTTAAGTTTGGCGTAAAGTGATAGTTCAGATCCAGTCCCAGCACCGTCTTGCGCTGCAAGTTGAGGAAGCCCCTATTCTCCAGAGAGACATCAACACGCGTGCCACTGTTGAGGATTGCCTCGTTGAGGATCGTGACGGTACCCATGGCGTAGTTGACCGTATAGTCCACATTCTCCACGAGCGTCGCTCCGCCAGCCGTCACACGCACCGACCCCGGGGTAACATTCATCGCCCCGAGCGAGATCTGCCCGCTATTTGCCGCTTGGTACTCGCCTCGCAAGATAAACTTATCGCGCTCGGCCACCTGCTGCGCTGCGACCATCGTCGTATCGTAGATCTCACGATAGACGTAGCGCGCGGCAATGGCGGGTTCACCTATCTGCTCCGCCAAGTAACTACCAAAAGGCTCCGTAGAGGTAAAGATGACGAGCCCACGCTCCGCATCAACCGTATAGCCTGGTACAAAGTCAAAGACGCCATCAGGGTGTGGCTCATTGCGCGAATCCAGACGGTCCATCCCCAAGACCCTTGTGAGGAGCTGCCCCGCCACCTTACCCTCATTGATATAAGGTACAGCGGTGCCGGTGCTATCGTTGCGGTAGAAGACATCGAGCTTGAAGTTCTCCGCTTTGAGATTGTAAACGCTACTCCCAAGGCTGTAGACGTTGCGCATCATAAACTGCCAGTAAGGAGCCGTCGGGGTCATCGATGCGCCCTTGAGTAGCTTGACAAAAAGGTTGTCCGCCGTACGATCCGATCGGTCCGAGCTAAACTCACCCACTTGATAGACCTTGCCCTGATAAGTGTACTCAAAAGCCACACCCACCACCTCATCCGGCTGGAGACGCACCTGCAGCGAGAGCGTACCGAGCTGGTCATTGATGCGGTACTCATTGGCATTCAGACGGCGAGCGCTCTCTATCTTCGTATAGTCTATACCACCACGCAGCTGCCCCTCTAGCACCTGGCTCACCTGATCCACTTGGCGCAAAGCTGGCTGTCCGAGTAGCCAACTGTAGAGCGAGTTCGCCTGATTGGCAGGCAGTCCCTGCGTCGATCCATTCGTCGTGACGCCACGAGCCGCCACACGCTCCGCCTCACCCAGGTCGGTAAAAGCGACAATGTTGCGCGCCTCGTCAAAGTTGCCCCGCTTATTGGTCACCCACACCTCGATGCGGTTGATCTTAACGCCCGAAGAGATAAAGGGCAGCGTAGACATCGCCTTGTTGTAGTGGTCTCGGAAGTAGTGCCCTAGGTAAAAGTGCCTATTCTCGTCATACTTATTGGCCGAAAACTCAAAGGGTGTCGTCTGCGCCCCACGATCTGTTGAGACGCGCTTCGTCTCCGCCTCCTGCTGGCTCACGACGAAGTCCACGTCAAGCTTGCCAAACTGCAGTTTGCTGTGAATACCGAAGAGCGACGCACCGCCCTGTATCAGCGAGTTCTTCGACTGTAGCGACACATTACCCGCCTCTAGCACCTTGATTATGTCATCCTCCTCGCCCTCGTAGGCTAGCTTGAGCTTCTTACTGTCAAAGTCAAAGGTAGCCTGCGTATTGTAGTTTAGGTTAAAGTTGAGCTTCGTACCCACCGACGCCTGCACATTAGCCTGGATCTTCTGATCGAAGTCAAAGAAGGTATGTCTCCGTGAGCGAATCGGTATGGAGGGATTGTCCGTGGCATTGCTCTTGACACCCATCGACACCTCCGCAGAGCCTTGTGTCCGCACCCGCACGCCACCCGGGCCAAAGATCTTCTCCGCAGGACCTAGCTCGAAGCCAAAGTCAAACGGGTTGAACCCCTTGCCCTGCTGCTCCTTCTCATCCTGCGCTGCACGCTCCAGGAAGTAGCTCTGCACGCCATTGCGCTCCACATAGGCAATGTACTGCTCCAGCGTGTAGGGGATCGGAGTGCCCACCTGCTTGCCACCCACCTTGGTAACCAGTAGATAAAGCCCCGTGGCGGGATTGTAGACGAAGTCGTGCGTCACCACGCTCGGCGTGCGCAGATCCAGAGCCGACTCCTGCTCGAGCCACTCATACGACTCAGGCGCTGTCGGCTGCACAGGGTAGCGCAGACTATCCGGCTGTGCAACACGCGCTGTAGCAGACACCGAGAGGGCTGGCATAGCGAGCAATCTCACCACACCCACCAATGCGCAGAGCAACGCCAGCCATGCACATAGTATCCTGCGCCTAGGGATCATCTAGTGTCTGTCTATAATTATAGAGTCAGTTATGTAACGTTTGGGCGCCTGTTTTGTTGTACCCAAGCTCCCTGACAGCTAAAGCTGCGCCAGCGCCTGCTTGATCACCTGCTCGACAGGTGTGTCGGGCTTGACAGTCATAATCTGCTTCACCACCTTGCGCACATTGGCCTCCGCAAAGCCCAGCATCTTGAGTGCCGAGATCGCCTCCTCAGCCACCTCACGAGCAGCCCGCGAACCGATACCCGCCGTCACATCGTCACGATCTGTCAGCGTCTCGGGGAGCTTGCCCTTGAGATCTACGATAATGCGCTGTGCCGTCTTGAGTCCGATGCCCTTGACCATCTTGAGGCGCTTATCATCGCCACTCTCGATCACCTCTGCCAGCTCCAGCGGTGCCAGACTAGAGAGGATCACACGAGCCGTAGCGGGACCCACACCAGACACGGTGATCAACTTCGCAAAGAGCGCCTGCTCCTCCCTCGTGTAGAAGCCGTACAGATCACACACCTCTCCCTGACGCATCACCTCCGTGATCCAGAGCCGCACAGGAGCCTCACGCTCCAGCCCATGCAGCGTATCATAAGTAGAGAGCGATATATTGACATCGTAGCCCACCCCGCTACAGTCCACATAGGCATTGGTCGGTGTGAGCGTATCTATCGTGCCACGCAAGTATGCAATCATAATCGTAGTATCTAGAGGTAAATCACCGCAAAGTTAGTGGTAATTAACCAAAGGGTACGAAGCCCCCAGAGTTTCATACCGAGGAAACAAGAGTTTCCTCGGTGGAAAATCGGAAATCTCCAGTGAGGAACGGACAAATTCTTCGGAACTTTGAAATCTTTCTTCCGAAGTTTCATCTCATTCTTCCGAAGTTTTATTTCGCCCCTCGGTAGGGAATTTTCGTTTGCTCCGTGAAGATTTCTGATTTCCTCGGGAGAGATTGCGCTCGTGGGTGGATGTATGCGGAGTTGAGACCAGAGCGAATCTTCATCGGATAGAGATATTTTTCGTAACTTAGCCATCTGAAAGTAGAGATCTCTCTAAGCTATCAGCCGAACAACTGGCACTAGCGAAGTTAGAGAGACGGACTCGCAAGGAGTATCTCCGAGTGGATCTACTAGCCTCTACGACCAAGTGAATAAAACACAATAGACTCTATGGAAGATAGTATAGATAGGATTATCCCAGTGGACATTGAGGACGAAATGAAGACCTCTTACATTGACTACTCAATGTCTGTCATCGTATCTCGAGCTCTACCCGATGTGCGTGACGGTCTCAAGCCGGTGCATCGTCGTGTACTCTACTCGATGAATGAGAGTGGCAACACTTACAATAATCCTACCCGCAAGTGCGCTCGTGCCGTAGGTGACATCATGGGTAAGTACCACCCCCACGGGGACAGCTCCGTATACAACACATTGGTACGTCTCGCACAGGGCTGGAATATGCGCTACCCGCTCGTACAGGGGCAGGGTAACTTTGGCTCTATCGATGGGGACTCGCCCGCTGCGATGCGTTACACCGAGTCAAGGCTCAACCAGTTTGCCCAGGAGATGCTCCGTGACATTGATATGGAGACGGTGGACTTTCAGGACAACTTTGACGGTGACTTTAAGGAGCCTACTGTCCTGCCCTGTCGCATCCCTAACCTTCTGATCAATGGTGCTGCTGGTATCGCCGTCGGTATGGCGACCAATATGGCTCCGCACAATCTAACAGAGACGCTCAACGCCTGTATCGCTTACATTGACGCTCGTGGAGAGATTACGGTCGATGAGTTGATGCAGTATGTCAAGGCTCCTGACTTTCCCACGGGTGGTGTCATCTACGGCTACGAGGGGGTCAAAGAGGCTTTCCGCACGGGACGTGGACGTATCGTCATACGTGGCAAAGCGGACATAGAGGAGTACCACAACCATGAGCGGATCATCATCCGTGAGATACCCTACCAGGTGCGCAAGAGCGACATGGTCGCTAAGATTGCCCAGCTGGTCAACGAGAAGAAGATCGATGGCATCAGCGACATCTCCGATGAGTCGAGCAATAAGGGTATCCGCATCGTCATAGATATAAAGAAGGACGCCAACGCTGGTGTCGTACTCAACTACCTATATAAGTACTCCGACCTGGAGAGCTACTTCAGCGTCAATAACATTGCACTAGTCAATGGTCGCCCTCGTCAGCTCAATCTTAAGGATCTCATCGGTCACTTCGTCGATCACCGCCACGATGTGGTGACACGACGCGCCCAGTATGAACTTCGCAAGGCGCAGGAGCGTATCCATATATTGGAGGGTTTGATCATTGCGGTAGACCACATTGACGAGGTCATACGCATTATCCGCTCTAGTGAGGAAACTCGCGAGGCGATGAACCGACTGATGGAGGCGTTCAACCTCTCAGAGCTACAGGCGCGAGCCATCGTCGATATGCGTCTACGACAGCTCACGAAGCTTGATATTGACAAGTTGCAGCATGAGTACAATGAGCTCAAGGAGCGCATTGACTACTTGAACCTCTTCCTCAGCGACATCAATATGCGTATGGAGCTAATACAGGAGGAGTGCCGTGAGATCATTGATAAGTATGGCGATGAGCGTCGCTCGGAGATCATATACGCTTCGGAAGATCTGAATCCCGAGGACTTCTACGCCGATGAGGATATGGTCATCACCATCTCTCACCTAGGATATATCAAGCGTACGCCACTCTCAGAGTTCCGCACGCAGACACGTGGTGGTGTCGGTGTCAAGGGTGCTGACAGTCGTGACGAAGACTTTGTTGAGTACATCTACTCAGCGACGATGCACGCCACGATGATGCTCTTTACCGCTACAGGTCGTGTCTACTGGCTCAGAGTCTTTGAGATACCTGAGGGCTCCAAGAGCTCTAAGGGCAGACATATCCAGAACCTTCTAGACCTTGACGAGGAGAACCGCATAACAGCCTTCCTACGTATTAAGAACTTGACGACCGATGCGGATTTTGTCAATACGCACTACCTCGTCTTCGCTACAGAGCAAGGCTTGATCAAGAAGACACTCCTAGCTCACTACGCTAATCCTCGCAAGACGGGTGTCCGCGCTATCAACCTACGTGACGATGATCAGGTTGTTTCGGTGGCTCTCTCGAATGGTAACTGCGAGATATTCCTTGCTAACCGAAATGGACGCTGTGTCCGCTTCAACGAGCAGGAGGTTCGTCCTATGGGACGCACGGCGACTGGTGTACGTGGTATCCGTCTTGACAACGATCCTAACGACAAAGTCGTCGGTATGGTAGTGCATCGTCTGAAGAACAGCGACGAGACTATCCTCGTCATCAGTGAGAAGGGCTACGGCAAGCGCTCACGCATTGATGACTACCGCATCACCAAGCGTGGTGCCAAGGGTGTCAAGACGATCAACGTGACCGACAAGACGGGTCAGCTCATTGATATACGTGCCGTAGAGGACGACGACAACATTATGATCATCAATAAGAGTGGAGTTGCCATCCGTCTCTCTATGGAGCAGGTACGTGTCATGGGACGTGCTACTCAGGGGGTCAAGATGATAGACCTCAATAAACGTTCGGACGAAATCGCATCTATATGTAATGTAGTGGCCGAGGAGGAAGAGCCAGAGCTCGTAGACGAGGCTGACCTAGACGACCCCTCAGAGTTTGTTCCACAGGAGGAGGATCTCAATGACTTTGACGACTCCCCTGCACAAGATGAGGAGAGTAGCGAGGATTAGTCTCCAACCGCAAGCCATCTATAATAAAGAGTAAGACAACAAACTAGTAACACCGATTTAGAATATGAAGACAACACGTAAAGTAACCCTAGTGCTACTCGTGCTGATGGGTGCACTGACACTTGGATGCGCACAGACCTCCAACGTCAGAGGTGCAGACCGTCTATCCGATGCTAGCAAGCCAGACTATCCTGGAGCTCGCGCCCTAATCCAGCAGGCTCTAGAAAATCCAGAGACCAAGGACGATGCCAAGACTTGGTACACAGCGGGACTCATTGAGGAGCGTGCCTTCACGGGCGAAAATCAAAAGAGTCTCAAGAATGAGCCTCAAGACCTGCCTAGCATGTACAAGGCTCTCCTAGATATGCACACATACTACACGAAGACTTATGAGGTCGATCACCAGCCCAACGATAAGGGCAAGGTACGCCCTAAGTTTGAGAAAAAGATTGCTAACGCATACAAGGACAACCTCCTCTACTACATCAATGCGGGTGGATACTATATGGAGCAGAAGGACTTCAAGAGTGCACTCAAGGCATTCCAGTCTTTCAGAGAGATCAAGCGCTCTCCCCTATTTGAGGGTGATAAGTTCGCTCAGACAGACTCCAACTCGCTGATGGTTGATTTCTTTGCTATCATCACCGCTTACCAGGCTGGCGACAAGCAGCTAGCTATTAAGTACGGTGAGGAGCTCAAGGGCAGTGGTTACCGTCAGAACGAGGTCTACCAGATCCTCGCTCAGACCTACATTGAGGAGGGCGACACGACTAACTATATCTCGACGATGCGCGAGGGTCTCAAGCTCTTCCCCAAGGAACCATACTACTCCGTCAACCTGATCAATACCTACATCGTACAGAACAAGTATGACGAGGCTCGCACCTTCCTCAACCAAGCTATTGAACTCAATCCTGAGAACCCTCAGCTCTACGATGTGATGGGCAAGCTCTACGAGGAGAGCGATGAGCAGGAGGCTCTCAAGTGGTTTGGCAAAGCTGTTGAGATAGACCCCAACTACGTTGAGTCTCTCTGCAACATCGGACGAGTCTACTACAACCAGGCTGTAGCTCTCTCTGACAAAGAGGAGGGCGGTGCGACAGCTGCTCAGAAGAAGCGCAACGAGCTACTCAACAAAGCGCTTCCCTACCTCGAGAAGGCTTACAGCATCAACCCAGATGCATCGTACTACCTCCTTGGGAACATCTACTACGCACTAGGCAACAATGCTAAGTACGAGGAGATCCAAGCTGCTCACGGCAACTAATCACTAGTCTGTGCTAGCGCTCTAGCTAGCCCAACAACAATAGAGGAGACAAATCCACACTGCGGGATCTGTCTCCTTTTTGTTTGCTCTCTGAGAAGGCTCATAACGAGAGTCTGACCGTGGACTCTTGGTCATTCCATCAAAGAGCTGTAACTTTGGGACGATGAATAAGCTATGGACGCTTTGCTGGCTCCTCCTAGCCCTTGCCAGCTCACTCTCGGGAGGAGAGATATTCCCGCATCACATCTACACGACAGAGGTACAGACTCTACAGTGTCAGGTGTGGCGTGACGGGGAGCCAGTCGCTATACCCTATCCGATCGCCCGCTTGGCTAGTAGCGATGAGGAGATCGTGGTGAGCTTTGACCTCGCAGATCCTGTCCCGCATCGCATCCACTACCAGCTGGAGCTGTGCGATGCCGACTGGCAGGTCAATGACCGTATGGCGCTTAGCGAATATCTCGACGGCTGGATCGGAGCGCGCTGGCAGACGGACGAAAGCACCCCTTCCGAAGCCACGAGCATCGCTTACCGTCACTACGAGCTACGCCTCGGAGGTGCCTCCGTACTACAACCGCTCCTCTCGGGCAATTACCGCCTCACCGCTTGGTGCGAAGAGCTACAAGAGGAGCCTATCTTCGTCACCAGCTTTGCCCTCTATGAGCCTCTCGCTGAGGTCGCTCAGCAGGTGGTACCGACGACGTCTGAGGGCAACTACTCCCGCTTTCAGCAAGTGGAGCTAGAGCTAACCTTTCCCCCCACACTTGCCAGCGACCCGCTCACGGAGCTTCTCGTGACGGTAGGTCAAAACGGCTCCTCCACCCGCTACCAGCGACTCACCCGCCCCACCTCCCTCGCTCCTGGTCGACTCACCTTCAGGGGTCATGACGGAGCCACATTCGCTGCGGGCAATGAGTGGCGCGCCTTTGAGATATTGTCTCCCTATCAGGCGAATATGGGCGTGGAGCACCTGAATAGTCAGGAGACGCCCCCCGAGGCTTACCTTTATCTAGACCGCCCAACGAGCGGTAGCTACATCACAGTCCCCGATGCCAATGGGTATCGCAAAGTTCGCCAGACAGACTACGACCCGTACTACGACGAGACCATGACAGATTACTATCTTGTCACCTGGCGACTGGCTCTAGATGACCCACTCAGGTATGGTACCCCGCTCATTGAGGGGGCCGCCTTTGATGCACTGCCTAAGCAGCAGCGCACGCTACGCTACAACCGTGAGACAGGGTACTTCGAGCTGTCGCTCCTCGTCAAGGGGGGCTACGTCAGCTACCGATATAGCACCTCGCCATCGCCCGCTCCCCTAGCCAGCAACGCTATCGAGGGCGACTACTACCAGACAGAGAACCAATACACCACTCTCGTCTACCTCATCTCCCCCATGCTACGCTATCAGAGACTGGTAGCCGTAAAGTAATCCCCAGCTGTAAAACTATGGACAGAAAGACCGCAACCATCTATCGCCTCATGTACCTCCGGCTCAAGAGCATCGAGCAGTACGCTAAGCAGAGCGAAGCTATCCAAATGCGTCAGTTCAAGCGCATCATGCGTGTACTACGTGGCACCAGCTACGAGCAGTCCCTCACGAGCGAGCCTATCCGCACCTACAGCGACTACCAGCGCATCGTCCCGATCGTTGAGTACGAGGAGCTACGCCCCTGGGTAGAGCGTATGCTACAGGGAGAGCGCAATCAGCTCATCAAGGGTAGCTGTCGCTGGTTCGCCACCTCCAGTGGCACCTCGGGAGGTCGTAGCAAGTACCTTCCCGTACCTGGGTTGCATCTGCAGAGTTGCCACTATCAGGGAGCCAAAGATGCGCTCTGGCTTTACCTAGACACACGACCCGACAGCGAGTTCTTTGTACACAAGAGCTTAGTCATTGGGGGGAGCCACAAGCCCACCGCTTTTGCCGCAGGCAC
>NZ_CAMYEZ010000053.1 GCF_947254915.1 uncultured Porphyromonas sp.
ATATAGGATATAAATTAATCAAACGCATACTCTAAGCTATGGGTACAAATCGAACGGTCAGAAGGGATAGATGTCCCTTCTGTGGGATGCCGGTCAATACGATGTCAGCCGTATGCCCCAACCCCAAGTGTGGAGCTATCTTGCAGCAAGCCTCTGCCTATAATCAAGAAGCCTTGAGGCTGCTTGATAAGATGAATAGCCTCCTATCAGAGATTAATGATCTACCTGGTTGGAGCGATAAGGGACAAGCCAAGCAAGCAGAGCTGGGGAGTCTAATCCTAAAGGCAAAAATGCTCTATGGCAAGAACGAGCAGATAACCACATTGATCAATGAGATAGAGGAGCGACGCAAGAAGACCATTCGAAAGAAGAGAGTCCTAGATGTAGTTAGGACGGTAGGACCTTTCCTCCTTGTCATCTCTATGTTTGCTCTTGGATTCTACCTTTGCTATCTAGCATTTACTCTTTAATCCCTAAACTATAGGATAACAGATAAGACAATCGAACTGTGATGGCAATATTTAAGAGAGGTATAAGTGGCGGGTTGATGAACGTGATCCGCTGTGATGAGGAGGAGTATCTGGTGTGGAAGTGGCGACCGCGAAATCAGCGCGCCAATACGACGACACGAGAGAACTCTATACGCTACGGCAGTAGTCTACGAGTCAAGGATGGTGAGGTAGCGGTTTTCGTATATAAGCAGAATGACGAGACTGCTCAGGACTTCGTCGTAGGTCCATACGATCAGATCCTTAAGACGGCCAACCTCCCCGTCTTGTCTAGCATCGCAGGGCTGGCCTATGGTGGAGATACCCCGTTTCAAGCGGAGGTTTACTTCATCAACTTACAGCGAAACAATCAGATTAGCCTTGTAGTTCCCTACTTTGATGTCACAGACCCACGCTTGCCAGATCACCCCGTGCCTGTTGCTGTGCATGGCGTGTTGACTTTCTCTCTAGAGGACTACAAAACCTTTATCAAGCTCAATAGGCTTAAGGACTTTGATCTTGATGAGTTTATGGAGCAGATCGAGGGGAGTGTAGTTCGCAAGGTCAAAAGCGTTGTGGCGAACACGCCCTCAGACCTATCGATCCCTGTCGTACAGATAGAACGTCAGATAGATGCCATAAGTAGTGTCCTCGAGGTGAGCCTACAGGAGTGCCTGGCGGAGTTCGGCGTCCGACTCAAGCGACTAGACATCCAAGCTATAATCGTCGACAAAGAGTCTAAAGCCTACGCTGAGGTGAAGGCACTCACGGCTGGTATAACGGCCAAAACATTGACTACCCTCTCCAACGTCAATCTCAAAAACATGATAGAGATGCAGCAAGTGAATCGACATAATCTCTCGGAGACGATGCGCATCAATCGTGAGGAGAGACAGCGAGCACAGCGCTTACAGTCGGAGTCGACCTACATAAGGGCGCACGCTATCGATAAGCAAGCTGATGTCCTAAAGACTGCTGCTAGTAATATGGGTCAGATGGGTGCTATGCCTACTGGAGCTACTGGCGGTATGAACCCTGCAGAGATGATGACTGGCATGATGATGGGTGGTGCCATCGGAGGACAGATGGCTGGCATGGTCAATAGTATGGGGCAGCAAATGCAAAACGCCGTAAATACGCCTCCACCTATGCCAGACGCCCCCTCCTATATGCTAGCCGTGAATGGTCAGCAAATGGGTCCCTTCTCCATAGATCAGCTCCAGCAAATGGCTATGATAGGACAGTTGACCTCAAGCACTTACGTATGGAAGCCTGGCATGGAACAGTGGGGGGTGGCAAGTGCTATCCCCGAGCTAGCCATGCTGTTTGCCCCCGCCACGCCACAGACTCCTCCTACAGGGATGTGTCCTCCCCCACCTCCTCAATCATAATAACTAAAGACCATAGAGATATGAACGATAGTGGCTTTTACTCCATCGACCGACTAGTAGAGTTTGGGCTAGGCATGGCGGTGGCTCAACAGATGGTACAGACGATGAATCAAGCTATGCAGCAGGTCTATGTACCAGGGTCTATTCAGTCTATGCCTGCCCCACAACAGCAGCCCTGCTATGTCGCTATAGATGGGCAACCTGTGGGTCCGCTCTCTGAGAGAGACTTAGTACGTCTTATCACGGAAAAGAAGGTGACAAAAGAGACACTCGCATGGATGCCTGGGATGCCTCAATGGCGACCTATCGAGCAGCTACCGAGCATACTCAGAGTCATAGCACTGACTCCTCCCCCGATTCCCCAAAGTAATGAGTAGTCGTATGAAACTAAAGGCCTTTCCCCTTGCCTTGAGCATTGCTTTGGCAGGATTGCTGGGTTATTTCATCTATTACATCACAAAGAGTGCTGATTATGATCTCCTCTGGGGTATCGGAGCCACGATATGCTTTGCCATAACCGCAATCCCCATCTTGGGCTTACAGTACGAGTCTGCTCGACAAGGACTGAACCTGAAGATCCTCTCAGGGGTCTTCCTGATCGCCTTTGTGATTAGTCATATATGCTTTGCTAGACTAGGGGCAGACGTAGCGTACTACATTATTGTGAACGGTTGCTTGATGGTAGCCTATCTCGCACTCTTCTACAAGATAAGTAGCCTACAGATGTCATCGCAAAGCAACACTGTAAACGACTCCAATCTTGAAGCCTAGACCTCACGATAGGGCTTGTGTGGTGGTTGCAGGGAGTGGCTTTGCCCTTTGAGGTCTAGACGGGGTGTCCGACAGGTTTGATCCAGCTGTTGCGTCGCTACACGGAGTTACTCGTCCCGAGGCACTCCGAGGTACCTGACACCACACATCCGAGGAAATCGAAATTGCCTCGGTAGAAAACGACAATCCTCCACGGAGGAACAAAAAAATTCTTCCGAACTTTTATTTGCTTCTTCCGAAGTTTCATTTCATTCTTCCGAAGTTTTATTTCATTCTTCCGAAGAATTTTTCCACGCCCACGTGGAGATTTCAGATTTCCCACGTGGAGATCAGATTTTTCTGCAACAAAAACGTATTGCCCCCCAAAAAGATCCTATTTTTATAATGTAGCTACTATAAGTTTTCCCAATAACTCAGAATAGAAATTAGCCTGATATTTTCAGTACCTTTGTAGCAAATATCACGACAGACGATAAGCAATGCAAGACGATTCTATCACTTCTCAGATAACTAGTGTCTACGATCCCGCAGGTGTTGAGACTAAGTGGTACCAGTATTGGCTGGACCACAAGCTCTTTGAGGCACATGTGGATCACAGCAAGAAGCCCTACACGATCATCATGCCCCCGCCCAATGTGACGGGCGTGCTACATATGGGGCATATGCTCAATAACACGATCCAAGATATCCTCATCCGTCGTGCTCGCATAGCGGGTTACAACGCTTGCTGGGTGCCTGGCACCGACCACGCCTCGATCGCTACGGAGGCTAAGGTGGTAGATCAGCTTGCTAAGCAAGGTATTCAGAAAAATCAGCTCACACGAGAGGACTTCCTCAAGCATGCCTGGGAGTGGACCGACAAGTATGGCGGCATCATCCTCAGCCAGCTGCGCAGACTAGGCGTATCGTGCGACTGGAGTCGCACAGCCTTCACACTAGATGAGGAGCGCTCGGAGTCGGTCATCAATGTCTTCTGCAAGCTCTACGAAGAGGGACTCATCTACCGTGGCGTACGCGTGGTCAACTGGGACCCCAAGGCACAGACGGCACTCTCGGACGAGGAGGTTATCTTCAAGGAGCATCAGGGCAAGCTCTACTACCTTCGCTACTTCATCGAGGGGACAGAGGATTACATCGTCGTAGCTACGACGCGCCCCGAGACGATCATGGGCGACACGGCCGTCTGTATCAACCCGACAGATCCTCGCTACCATCATCTGCGTGGTAAGCGAGTCATCGTCCCGCTCGTAGGTCGCTCCGTCCCGATCATCGAAGATGAATACGTAGACCTAGAGTTTGGTACGGGCTGCCTGAAGGTCACCCCCGCCCACGACATCAACGACTACCAGCTCGGCATCACGCATCAGCTGGAGACAATCGACATCTTCAACAACGACGGCACGCTCAACGAGCACGGCGATAAGTATGCGGGCAAAGACCGCTTCGTCGTCCGCAAGGAGATCGTCGCAGACCTCAAAGAGGCTGGCTTGCTTGACCACGAGGAGGACTACACCAACCGTGTCGGCTACAGCGAGCGCACCGATGTAGCTATCGAGCCAAAGCTGTCAATGCAGTGGTTCCTCAAGATGTCCGAGCTAGCCAAGCCCGCGCTACAGGCAGTCCTCGAAGACACCGTACAGCTCGTGCCCAAGAAGTTTGTCAACACCTACCGCTACTGGCTAGAAAACATCAAGGACTGGTGCATCAGCCGTCAGCTCTGGTGGGGACATCGCATACCAGCCTACTACCTGCCCAACGGTCAGTGCGTCGTAGCCGCTACCGCCGAGGAGGCTTTGGCAAAAGCTAAGCAAGAGACTGGCGACAACAGTCTAACCCTCGAACAGCTCAACCAAGAGTCAGACTGTCTCGACACATGGTTCTCCTCCTGGCTATGGCCTATCAGCCTCTTTGGCAAGATCGATGGCTCCGAGCCTACGGAAGACCTCAAGTACTTCTACCCCACCTCCGTCCTAGTCACAGCGCCTGACATCCTCTTCTTCTGGGTAGCCCGTATGATCATGGCGGGGTACCACTTTATGGGTGATCGCCCCTTTGACAAGGTCTACCTAACTGGTATCGTCCGTGACGACAAAGGACGCAAGATGTCTAAGTCGCTCGGCAACTCGCCCGACCCCATTGACCTGATGGACAAGTACGGTGCCGATGGCGTGCGCCTAGGACTTATGATGGCGACCTCTGCCGGCAATGACCTCCTCTACGACGAGAGCCTTGTGGAGCAGGGACGCAACTTCTGCAATAAGATCTGGAATAGCTACCGCTTCCTCAAGACGCAAAGTGTCTCTGACGAAGTCAAGCCAGACGCAGCTAGCCTGATAGCTATGGAGTGGTTTGAGTCACTACTCGCCTCGACGATGAGCGAGCTAGACGACCTCTTTGACAAGTACCGCATCAGCGACGCCGTCACGCTCCTCTACAAGCTCGTCCGAGACGACTTCTCTGGCCTTTACCTAGAGGCTATCAAGCCCGCCTACGGCACCAGTATGAGCCGTGACGTCTACGAGCGAACGATCCACTACTTTGAGCAAATCTTCATCTTGCTACACCCCTTTATGCCGTTCATCACGGAGGAGCTTTGGCAAGATGTGGCACCTCGCCAGGAAGGCGACTCCATCATGTACGCTCATCTAGACGACACGCTACAAGCGGACAAGCAGCTACTCGCCGATATGGAGCATACTGTGGAGCTAATCACCAAGATACGTAGCATACGCAGTGCACATCAGATAGCGACCAAGCAGTCGCTTGCACTCACCACCAGTGGCGAGCACCCCGAGCGTATGAGCGGGCTAGTCATCAAGCTGGCCAACCTCTCTGCCTTCACCAAGGCGGATGCGCATCAGTCGGACGAGCATACGGCCGAGCACTTCATCATCGGTACAGTCCCCTACTCTGTCGAGCTGGCGGGTGCCATCGATGTGGAGAAAACCGTGGAGCGTCTGCGTGGCGAGCTAGCGCATCAGGAGAAGTTCCTCGCAGGAGTTCGCAAGAAGCTCTCCAACGAGAAGTTTGTCGCCAACGCCAAGCCCGAAGTTGTCGCCCTCGAGCGCAAGAAAGAGAGCGACGCCCTGCTACGCATTGACGAAGTACAGCAGCAACTCAAGCAGCTTGGCGCTACGCTCTAAGTAAGCGCCACGCTTACGCCTCTCCCCGAGGAAGCGATTGAGCCCTCTCGGGGAGGAATTGGTGTATCAACATCTTACGTCTTGCTACTTACACTAGAAAAAGCAGTTATTCGCAGTGCGTTTCTCTAGGGGAATTAGGGAACATCATCCCGTTCTTTCGTCCAGACTTAGCACAGTTTCAGCAAGTCTTGTATTGTCATTACGAATGTTTTTACTACCTTTGACATTAGGAAAGAGCACTCTATCAATTTTAGAGTCAGGCTGTTCTTTCCTTTTGGGCGAACGAGTGATGGACACGCACTTATCTAATTCAACCCTAAGATGACGATCATATGACTCTCTTTAATCCTCCTGAGCATCTCTCCTGCCACCACTATGCGACGCATGCCAATAGTGGCTGGATTCACGTAGATGGCACTACTCAGAAGTCTTCCTATGGGATGACGGACTACCACTCGATACTCTTCTGTACGAGAGGCGTAGTGCGTATCGCCATAGCTGACGAGCTGTGGGAGCTACAAGAGGGGCAGATGAAGTTTATCCCTCGTGGTACTACGGCGAGAGCTATCCTAAGTGATGATGGGGAGCTCTTGGATGCTTACTTTGACGTCATAAGCTTCATCTGTGACAAGATTTCGCTACAGCAGCTTGAAGAGTTAAAAGCTCAGGTACCTTACAATCCTGCTCCTCTAGAGATACGGGGAGCGATACACTCCTTACTGGGCACTCTCAAAGAGTATCTTATGGATCAGGCTCAGTGCGCTTATCTCCACGAGCTCAAGGTCAAGGAGCTCTTTTGGAACTTACGCGCTTACTACAGTCGTGAGGAGCTAGCCTCCTTCCTGTGGCCTATACTAGGAGTCTCATCGTTTTATAGCGATGTCGTAGCAGCTTTCACTTGCAATGCTAAGGTGTCAGAGCTTGCCGAGCGGGTCTATATGTCTACGTCTGCTTTTTACAAGCGATTTAGGGAGGAGTTTGGCACATCGCCAGAGCAGTGGATACGAGTGCAAAGCAATAAGCAGATACTCTTCCTCATCCAGGATTATGACCTCTCTATCGGAGAGGTAGCGAGCCAGCTATCGTTCAACTCAGCCTCGAGTTTCTCTCGTTACTGCACGAATAACTTCGGGCTATCGCCCTCAGTACTACGCAGCTCTCTACAGGAGGGGACGACCTCGGAAGAGTTGCTACAGATGATGAATGCAGACGCATAGAGGAGCCTGTCGTGCGCAGCTGGCAGTGGTGCCCCTTAGATTTGGTTAGTCCAAAAATAAGTTGTACCTTTGCCCCACGAAATACGGGATGTAGCTCAGTCCGGTTAGAGTGCGCGTCTGGGGGGCGTGAGGTCGCTGGTTCGAATCCAGTCATCCCGACTAGGTCTTTAGACCTATAGCAAGAGTGACTTACACAGTCGTGTGAGTCACTCTTGTTGCGTCTAGACGGAGTGCGAAGCTGACGTATGCTCCTTGGGCTATCTCGGAGCTGGGAGTATCAACCTAGGGACACGTGGATCAAGCCTTGCTACGTAGCACTATAGACTCACGCTATAGCTACTTTAACCTCACTATTGATTTCAATTTCTCCCGAGGAAATCCCCGTTAGCTCCCAAGGAAACGAAAATTCTCTACCGAGGGGCGAAACAAAAGTTCGGAAGAATGAAATAAAAGTTCGGAAGAATGAAATGAAAGTTCCGAAGAATTTTTCCGTTCCTCGCTGAATAATCCAACATATCTACGGATGAATTTCTCAATTTCCACCACCTCCCGATTTCTCTCATAGAGACGTAGGTGCATTCGTTCGCTATAATGCGTCAGCCCTATGAGGGCGGGGCTCTGACCAGAGGGCTAGCTTCTTTTTTCGTACCTTTGGGAGAAAGTTAGTGGATCTACCTATTACCTCTCAATATGGTATTCCCTCCCAACGCACTCCATCTCTATGACAGATAAACACTCCTTTGGCGATTCGTCCACACAATCCTCTGCTACGCAGCAGACCCGCCAGACGGCTCTTGACGAGCTGACACATAGTCGTACGAAGCTCGGAGAGCCTGTCTATAAGGTCTCCTTTTGGACGCCTCGCACCTCCTTGATCGCACTCATCTTGATTCTAATGCTTGTCATCGGCAAGTATGCCCTACCCTATACTAGTGGCGTACTGGGCGCCTTGACTATCTATGTCCTCCTGAGAGGCCAGATGAAGTGGCTCGTGGAGCGTAAGCAGTGGGGGCGTAGCTGGGCGGCTTCGCTACTGACTGTAGAGGCTATCTTCTTCTTTCTGATACCGATACTGGGGATTGTCTTGATGCTCATTGACCTCTTCTCCACCTTTGACCCCGAGTCGCTCAATGTGCTGACGACGCAAGCGCAAGATATTATCCAGCAGGTGGAGGATCGCTTTGGCATAGAGCTATGGAGTGAGGAAAACCTGCAGAAGCTAACAAGCTTCTCGACCTCTTTGGTAAAAGGCTTGCTACAGGGGATGTCTTCGTTCTTTCTAAATGCCTTTATCATCCTCTTCCTCCTCTACTTCATGCTACGAGGGTATGACCATTTTGAGTCAGCTGTAGAGGAGCTACTTCCCTTTACAGAAGACAATAAGAAGACTGTCTCCAGCGAGACAATCAGTATCGTCAAGAGCAACGCTATCGGCATCCCGGTTCTAGCGCTCGTGCAGGGTGTCTTTGCCTATATAGGCTACCTCATATTTGGAGTGGACAATGCGCTACTCTTTGCCGTACTGACGACCTTTACGACGATCATCCCCGTGCTGGGCACGATGATCGTGTGGGTGCCGATGGCTATCATCATGGGGATCAACGGGGACTGGCTCAACGCTATCTTACTAGCACTCTACGGCTTCATCGTCATCGGCGGTGTGGACAACGTAGCACGTCTCCTCTTACAGAAGCAGATGGCAAACATTCATCCGCTGATTACCATCTTCGGAGTCTTCATCGGACTCTCGCTCTTTGGCTTCTGGGGTGTCATCTTCGGGCCATTGATTCTCTCCTTGATTATACTCTTTATCAACCTCTATCGTCACGACTTCGTACCAGGCTCAAAGGCTAAACCCACCGCCTCTACGGAGCTTCAGGAGACGAAGTCTCTAGAGCGTCTCTCCAAAATCGTACAGAACAACGGTCTATCATCCCTGACTAAATCGGAGCTGGAGCGCTATGAGGAGGCGCACACAGATGCGAGCAAAATAGAAGAAGATGAGTGACAACTTTATAGTATCGGCGCGTAAGTACCGCCCGCAGACCTTCGACGAGATGCTCGGGCAGGAGGCTATCTGTCTCACGCTCAAGAGTGCTATCCAGCAGGGCAAGATAGCCCACGCATACCTCTTCTGCGGTCCTCGTGGCGTGGGCAAGACATCGGCAGCTCGTATCCTAGCTCGTACGATCAACTGCGAGCAATTAACCCCACAGGGCGAGGCCTGTGGCGTATGCCCTAATTGTCAAGCAGCACTACATCAGCGGGCGTTCAACATATACGAGCTGGATGCCGCCTCCAACAACTCGGTCGACGACATACGCCGTCTCAACGAGGATGTCTACATACGTCCTCAGCAGGGTAAGTACAAGGTCTACATCATTGACGAGGTACATATGCTCTCATCGGGAGCTTTCAACGCTTTTCTCAAAACCCTTGAGGAGCCCCCTGGCTATGTCGTCTTTATCCTAGCCACAACCGAAAAGGACAAGGTACTCCCCACAATCCTCTCACGCTGTCAGGTCTACGATTTCAAGCCGATACCACCAGAGCAGATTGCGGAGCAACTACGCCGTGTGGCTGATGCGGAGGGATTGCAGTACGATCCTCGCTCTTTTGACACGATCGCACGCATTGCCGATGGCGGTATGCGTGATGCGCTCTCACTCTTTGACCGCCTAGCCAGCACAGCGCAGGACGGGGTCATCTCTTACGAGCAGACGCTACAGACGCTTAACATACTAGACGACGAGTACTACTTTTACTTCACCACCTACCTATACAGTGGTGACTACAAGCGTACACTCCTACTCCTTGACGAGCTCCTCGGCAAGGGAGTAGCCATGCGACAACTGATCATCGGCTTGGCAGACTTTATGCGCAATCTGCTGGTGGCTCGCACCCCAGAGACAATGCAGCTATTTCCCTATACGGGCGTACATGCAGAGCGCTTTGCCACGCTAGCGCAGCAGATCCATCCGCTCTTTCTCTACAAGTCTATCTCTAAGTTGGTCTCCTGCGAGCGTAACTACCGCTCGTCACAAGCTAAGCGCCTACTGGTGGAGCTGACCTTCATGGGGATCTCCGAGATGTGTGGCGCCTTTAAGAATGCTACGGTCGCTCCCCCAACGGCAGCGCCAGCAACTCCAGCACCACAAGAGAGTAGCGTCCAAGCGCCGCAGGCTACTTATCAAGCGGCTACGCCTAAGCCTTCCACAGCTACGACTACACAGGACGAAAAAAAAAAGAGTCCTCAGGTAGCCACTAGTCAACCTAAGCAGTACACTCCCAAGGCTTCCTCGCTACGTATATCGGCGCTCAAACGTCAGGCCGAGGAGTCGCTCTCCGCACAAGTAAGTAGTAGCGAAGCTGACGGCGATAACGCCACCACTGCCACAGAGCAACGTGACGAGCCTGTCACGCCCGAGGCGCTACTCAAGTGGTGGCTCACCTACGCTGACGAGGAGCTCGCAGAGGAGGCTTATCTCTCTCAGCTACTCCACACGGTCACCCCAGAGCTACAGCCTCCTCATGAGCTGAAGATCTCACTCGTAAGCAACATACAGCTAGAGTCGTTTGAGCGGATCCAGCGCTCTCTACTTCGTTATCTCAAGGAGAAGCTACACAACGATCACCTGACCCTGACGACAGAGGTCGCAGCTGTGGAGCAGACGCAGCACGCCTCGACAGCTCAGGAGCGTGCGGCTTACTACAAGGAGCACTACAAAGAGGTTGCCTACCTAACGGAAATGCTCAATCTCCGCATCAAGTGACGAAGAAAGTGCTCGCATCACCGAAACCTCCGGCCACTAGCTAATCTTTCGAAGCTGTGGCGTAATGGCGACAGCAGGCGGTGAGGGTGCACTCGTCGCAGAGCGGTTTGCGCGCTTTGCAGATGTACCGGCCTAGCAGGATAAGCTGATGATGCGCCCGTATGAGTTGCTCACGAGGTATGCGTCGCCTGAGCGCTTGCTCGACAGCTAAGGGCGTGGTGGCTCGTGAGGAGGCGAGACCAATGCGCTTGGCAACACGAAAGACATGCGTATCAACAGGCATCGCTGGCGTATCAAAGCAGACGGCCAGCATCACGCTGGCACTCTTGCGCCCTACCCCTGGGAGCGCCTCTAACTCTTCACGCGTGGAGGGGACGACGCCGTGATGCTCCTGAGCGATCCGCTCGGAGAGTCCGATGAGGTGCTTCGCCTTATTGTTTGGATAGCTCACACTCCCCATGAAAGCTAGCAGATCATCGACCGAGGCGCGCGCCATCGCCTCGGGCGTCGGGTAGTGCGCCATCAGTTGCGGGGTAACCATGTTAACCCGCTTGTCGGTACACTGAGCCGAGAGGACGACCGCCACGAGTAGACTGAAGGGATCGTGATAGATAAGCTCCGTATCGGCGTTGGGGTAGAGCTTGGTCAGCCCTTCCAGAGCCAAGCCGTAGCGTTCGTCTAGAGTCACTTTCAGAAGCCCTTAGAGTGGTGTGGTGTGTGCGGTAAACTGCGAGAGGAAGTCTAGGTTGTTTTCCGAGAAGTAGCGCAGATCCTTCACATTGTACTTCAGGTTGGCAATGCGCTCCACGCCTAGTCCGAAGGCGTAGCCACTGTAGACGGAGCTATCGATGCCACAATTCTCCAGCACGTTGGGATCAACCATACCACAGCCTAGGATCTCGACCCATCCCGTATGCTTGCAGAAGCCACAACCCTCGCCATGGCACAGCCCGCAGGAGATATCCATCTCAGCGCTCGGCTCGGTAAAGGGGAAGTAGGACGGGCGCAAGCGAATCTGCGTGTCAGCGCCAAAGAGCGACTGAGCGAAGAAGAGCAGTGCCTCTCTGAGGTCGGCGTAGCTCACGTTGCGGTCAATGTATAGTCCCTCGATCTGGTGAAAGAAGCAGTGAGCACGAGCAGATATAGCCTCGTTGCGATAGACGCGCCCAGGGCAGAGGACGCGTATGGGTGGCTCTTGGCTCTTCATGACACGCGTCTGGACGGAGGAGGTGTGAGTGCGAAGCAAGATATTGCTCTTGTGATCCACAAAGAAAGTGTCCTGCATGTCTCGTGCGGGGTGGTCTGGCGGGAAGTTGAGCGCCTCAAAGACGTGCCAATCATCCTCCACCTCAGGCCCCTCAGCTATGCTAAAGCCCATGCGCTCGAAGATGTTACAGATCTCCTCCTGTATGAGTGTGAGCGGATGACGAGAGCCTAGCGGATAAGGCACCGCAGGACGGGTCAAGTCAATCGTCTGCTGTACAGACTGCGTAGCGACAGAGGCTAGGATCTCCTTAATGCGTGCAGTGGCCTCTTGCTTGAGCTGATTGAGAGTCGCTCCGAGCTGGCGCTTTTCCTCAGGAGGGAGCTGGCGAAACGCCTCAAAGAGCTGAGTGATGCGACCTTTTTTGCCTAGATAAGCTATGCGTAGTTGCTCAGCCTCCTCGGGCGTAGAGGCTACGAGGTGGGCGAGAGCCGATTGTAGTTGCTGGATTTGATCAAGCATAGATGGGATATATAACAAAGAGAGCTACCCGCCACGTCAGGCTAGCGCATAGGCGTAGCGTGACGCAGATAGCTCTCAACGAATGGGCTACATATAGTAGATTAGCGTATGACTACCTTGAGCGTATAGGTCTCTCCCTTCACGACGATGCGCACGAGATAGACTCCTGAAGGCAGGTGCTCATTGCGCACCTCCTGCCCCATGACATTGAAGACCTGCATCTGGTCATACTCGCAGAGCGGTACGATGGCACCGTCACGCACCTCTACCTGAGGCGCTGACTGCTCTAGCGCTGAGGGCTGTGACGCCACAGCGACGAGGCTCTGGTCAGATAGCAGCTGATGCTCGGTAGCTTCGCTCTTGTCACTAGCCAAAGCGCTACAAGGTACTAGTAGAGCGCAAACGACGAGGGTGTATATAGTATGTAATATTTGCTTCATAGGCATATAGTCACTAGTAGTAGTGGCAAATATACAAACAACTTCTGACATAGCGCTCATTTCGGATGCTGCAAATCTTACGAATTGCAAAATGTAGGGACACACCTACTAGCCTGAATCTCTCCCCTCGCATCTCTCCCCTCGGTAGGAAATCGGAAATCTCCAGTGAGCAAACGAAAATTCTCCACGGAGAGG